>DASVVF010000199.1:0-1507 GCA_036386695.1 Catenuloplanes sp.
ACACCATCCTGGACCGCCGCGGTCGCCGCCACACTGGCCGCTGTCCTGCTGACCGGAGCACCGGCCGCCGCCGGTCCGGGGGCCTACCGACCGGGAGCACCGGGCGTCGGCGACCCGTACTTCCCGACGTACGGCAACGGCGGCTACGACGTGAAGCACTACGACCTGGCGATCCGTTACCAGCCGTCGACCGACAAGCTGACCGGACAGGCCGTCATCCACGCCCGGGCCACGCAGAGCCTGTCCCGCTTCAACCTCGACCTCGACGGACTCACCGTGGACGCGATCCGGGTCAACGGCCGCGCCACCACCTGGTCACGTTCCGGGCGGGAGCTGACCGTCAACAGCAAGGTGCGCAAGGGCAAGCGGCTGACCGTCGACGTGCGTTACCACGGCGTGCCGAAGACCTCGACGCTGCCCGGTACGACGCTCGAAGCCGGTTTCATGCACACCGATGACGGGGCCGTGGTGGCCGGCCAGCCCGAGGTGGCGGCGTTCTGGTACCCGGTGAACGACCACCCGATCGACAAGGCGACCTACTCCTTCGCGGTGACCGTGCCGGCCGGGCTGACCGCGATCAGCAACGGCGTCCTGCTGGGTAGCAAGACGAAGAAGGGCTGGACCACCTGGCGCTGGGCGGAGCGGACCCCGATGGTGAGCTACCTGGCCACCGCGACGATCGGCAAGTTCCGGGTCTCCTACACCAAGCACAACGGCAAGCCGATGGTGCTGGCCTTCGACGTCGACCTGCCGCCGGGCCTCGCCGACGATGCGCTGGGCCGCACCGGGGAGATCACCGACTTCCTCGCCACCAAGTTCGGGCCGTACCCGTTCACGTCCAACGGCGGGATCGTCGACGACTACGAGAACCTGTTCTTCGCCCTGGAGAACCAGACCCGCACGATCTACTCGAGGTACTGGTTCGACCCCGGCACCACGACCGGCGAGACCTACGTGGTCGCCCACGAGTTGGCCCACCAGTGGTACGGCGACAGCGTGGCCGTACGCCAGTGGGACGACATCTGGCTCAACGAGGGCTTCGCCACGTACGCCGAATGGCTCTGGAGCGAGCGCCTCGGCGAGGGCACACCACGGCAGATCTTCGACTTCCTGTACGCCCAGCCCTTGACCGCCGGCTTCTGGGCACCGGCGCCGGGCGCTCCCGGCGCGGACGCCGTGTTCGACGACTCCGTCTACACGCGTGGCGGGATGACCCTGCAGGCCCTGCGGATGACGGTCGGCGACACCGCCTTCTTCCGGATCCTGCGCGGGTGGCACGCGCTCAAGCGCAACGGCAACGGTTCCACCGCCGAGTTCATCGCGTTCGCCGAGCGCGTCTCCGGACGCCAGCTCGACGCGCTGTTCGACGCCTGGTTGTTCACCGCGACCCGGCCGGCCTATCCGGGCGGCGGCGCAGCTCCGGCCGCCACGTCGCTGCGCGCGGCGGGCGACTCCGTGCCGAACGCGGTGGTCAGCCTCCAGCGGCGGGCGGAGGCCGGCTGGCGGG
>DASVVF010000200.1:0-7816 GCA_036386695.1 Catenuloplanes sp.
CACCGTGGGCGACGACGTCTGGATCGGTTCGAACGCGATGGTCCTGGACGGCGTGACGATCGGGGCGCACAGCGTCATCGGTGCGGGTGCCGTGGTGACCAGGGACGTCGCTGCCTGGTCCATCATGGCGGGTAACCCGGCCCGTCGGATCCGGGATCGCCGCGAGCCGTCGCGCCGTACCGGCGCGACGGTCGCCGACGACGTCCTGTCCCGGTTCGCCGGACGCGCGCGCGAGCAGGCGACGGCACTGCTGGACCGCTACCGGCGGGATGGCGCGGACCCGGTTTTCGTCAACCAGGTGGGGCCTGCGGCGACGGTGCGGGCGACGTGTGACGCGGTCGAGGTGGCCGATCTGCTGGTGGGTGGTCCACCCCCGCAGCTGTCGGCCGGGGCGTTGACCGCCTGGTTGACCGCCCGCCAGGACCCGGGCACCGGGTTGGTGCCCGAACTCGACGCGGACCAGGGCGCGGCAACCGGACCCGCCCTGGACGACGGAACGGCGCGCTACCACATCCTGGCCGTCGGTCATGCCCTCGACCTGTTGGGTGCCCGGTTCCCGCATCCGATCCACGCGGTCGACCGGCTGAGCGCCGAAACCCTGCTGTCCACTCTGGACGCTCTGCCGTGGGGGGACCGGGCCTGGTCGTGCGGTGACTGGGTGGACGGGTACGCCACCGGCCTGTACTGGAACCAGGCCTGGTTCGGGCTCGACGGTCACCCGGAGACACTGTTCGGTTGGCTGCTGCTGCGTCAGGACGAATGGTCCGGCCTGTGGGGGTCGCCGTCCACCGCCGAGGGCAGACGCCAGCCCGTCAACGGCTACTACCGCCTCACCAGGGGTTCGTTCGCGCAATTCGGGTTGCCCGTGCCGCGCCCCGAGGCCACCATCGACGCTGTCCTGGCCCATACCCGTGATGGCCGCTTCTTCGCCGACGGGCGGGGCACCGCCTGCGACGTACTCGACGTCATCCACCCGCTCTGGTTGTGCGGCCACCAGACGCCGCACCGCCGCGACAAGGTCCGTGCCTGGGCCCGGCAGCGGTTGGACATGATCCTGCCGCGGTGGTGCGACGAGGCGGGCTTCGCGTTCGACCTCGGGCCCGGCCACGGGGTGGCGCATCAGCCGGGCTTGCAGGGCACCGAGATGTGGTTGGCCATCATCTGGCTGCTGGCCGACGTGCTGGGCGAGAGCGAGGCCCTCGGCTACCGGCCGCGCGGCGTACACCGGCCGGAACCCGGCCCCCTGGTGAACCGCCGCGCCATCCGCTACGCCGCCGCCGGCCTGCCCGAAGGCACCACCTGACGGGTGCGCCCGGCCGCCGCGCGCGATTTCCCGGCCGGACCCGCCAGCGGCGCCCCCCGGCGGCGGGCCCGACCGCTACCGTGTTGTGATGCGGGTCGGGTTGGGGTTACCGGTGTCGGGGGCGTGGGCGACGCCGGAGAACGTCGGCGGGTTCGCGGTGCGGGCCGAGGAGCTGGGATACCACTCGCTGTGGGGCTTCCAGCGCCTGCTGGTCGCCGCCGACCAGGACCTCGACCCGGTGTACCGCAGCGTGCTCGACCCACTGGTCGCGTTGGCCTTCGCGGCGGCCCGCACCACCCGGATCCGCCTGGGCGTGGCGGTGGTCAACTTCCCGTTCGTCGCGCCGACGGTGCTGGCCAAGCAGGCCGCCACGCTCGACGTGCTGTCCCGCGGCCGGCACGACCTCGGGCTCGGCAGCGGCTGGTCGGACGCCGAGTTCGCCGCCACCGGCGCCACCACCGCCCGGCGTGGCCCGCGGGCCGAGGAGTACCTGGCGGTGTTGCGCGTGCTGTGGGCCGACGAGCTGAGTGAATTCCATGGTGACTTCTACACCGTTCCGCCGAGCCGGATGCTGCCCAGGCCGGTCCAGCGTCCGGGCCCGCCCGTGCTGCTCGGCGGGTCCGCCGAGCCGGCGTTGCGCCGGGCCGGGCGGATCGCCGACGGCTGGGTCAGCCGCAGCGGCGCCGACCCGCGCACCCTGGGCGCCGACATCGCCGTCGTCCGCGACGCCGCGCGACGGGCCGGGCGCGACCCCGACACGCTACGGTTCATCTGTCGCGGCGTGGTGCGCCCCGGTGACCGTGCCGCCGCCGACGGCACCGGTGGCCCGGCCGACGGCCGGCGGCTACTGTCGGGCAGCTACCAGCAGATCCGCGCCGACCTGGCCAACCTCGCCGAGCAGGGCGTGACCGAGGTGTTCTACGACCTCAACTGGGACCCGTTGATCGGTTCGCCGGACGTCGACCCGGCGACGGCTACCGCCCGCGCCGACGAGATCATGCACGAGTTGGCGCCCTTGGCGTAGGGCCCCGCCACCGGGATACCGGGCGTCAGGCGAGCAGGGGGTTGCCCTCGAAGACCCCCAGCTCTTCCCGGTACAGCTCCACCCCGACCCCGTTGGGGTCGCGGACGTAGAGGCTGTCGTCCACCCCCCGGTCCGGCCCGAGGTAGTCGATCCCGGCGGCGTCGAAGCGTTCCTTCGCCACGGCGAACTGCTCCGCGGACACCGACAGCGCGATGTGCTGGACCGCGCCGACCGTCTCGGTGAAGTCGGGATGGTCATGCCCGGGAAAGTCGAAGAAGCCCAGCAGGGTGCGGTTACCGACGTCGAAGAAGAAGTGGCTGGAGCCGGCGTAGTCCCGGTTCTCCACCAGCTCCACGAGCGGAAATCCCAGCGTTTCCTGGTAGAAGCGGATGGTCTGCTCGACGTCGCGGCAGATCAGCGCGGCGTGGTGGATGCCCCGCGCCGTTGTTGCCGGCCGCCGCGCGGGCGGCTGCAGGTATTTGTCCCGCAGCGCGGCCCGCCGCTCCCGTACGGCGTCCAGTTCGCTGCCTTCCGGCTGTGGCATGGGGGGCACTCCTCTCGGATCTCTACCGACAGCCTCGTGCGCCGGCGGCCCGGCGTCAACGAATCACCGGAGATCAGGCGGCAACCGTCGGCGGGTCGCGGCGCGGGGTCGGCTCATCGCCGTCCGAACAGGGCGACTGTTCCCCGCTCCAGGCGCCACACGCGGGCCAGCCGATGGGTGGCCCGCAACGCGTGGCCGTTGCGGGTGCCCAGGTCCTCCAGCGGGTTCTCCGTCCTGCGCTGCCCGAAATACCACACCCGGGAGGTGCCGGCGAGGCAGGTCGCCGGCTCAGGGCATTCCCGGGCGTTCAGCTGGCCCACCTCGGCCGCTGAGCGGTGCACCAGCAGGTCGGCCGGTGCCGGCCGGCCCCGGGTGTGGTAGCCGAAACCGGCCCGCAGCGACCAGGTGCCGACGCGCCCGAAGACGATTCCGTCGCCGGGCCGCTGCCCGGCCGCGATGATCGCTGTGGCGGCGCGGAAGTCGGGACCCTGGTGCGGCGCCGGTCCGCGGAGGTCGACGTGCGCCGGGGCCGCGAGGGCGGCGGTGGCGAGCACCGCCAGGCCGGTGCGCCAGCGCAGACCGCCGAGCGTGACCGCCGCCAGCAGGCACAGCGGCGTGAGGACGAAGATGACGTACCGCGGCACCCACATCGAGGAGGCGGTCAGCGAGGACGCCCCGATCAGCAGTGCCGGTGGCAGCACGGCGAGCGCTGCCAGTTGTCGCACCACCCGCCCTCCACGCGCCGCCATCGCGAGCCCGATCACCAGGAACCCCGCGGCCGGAGACCGGAACACACCGCCCGGGGCGGCCAGCACCTCGCCCGGATCCAGCCGACCGATCCAGCCCACCTGCGCGCCGCGTTGGGACAGCCCCAACACGACCAACGGCAGCACCGGCAGTACGGCGATCGCGGTCGCGGTCAGCCAGGCCCGTCCCACCCGGTGATCGCGTTGCGGTGAGCGGGTCCCGACGACGACGGCATGGCCGGCCAGCACCAGCAGGCCGATGATGTGCGACAGGCCCAGCAGCGTGACGGTGAGCGCGTACCCGCACCACCGTCGCCGGGACGGCTGCCGCACGGCGCCGTACAGCAGGAGGGTGGCAAGGGTGGCGAACAGCAGACTGAAGCCGTACGGCCGGGCTTCCTGGGCGTAGCGGGACAGCTGGGGAACCGCCACCAGCAACAGGCCCGCGCTCAGACCCGCCGCCGGGCTGATCAGGCGGCGCCCCAGTTCCCCGGCTATGCCGACGGCGGCGGCCACGCTGATCAGCGACGGCGCGCGCAGGGCGAACTCCGAATCTCCGAAGAGGATCGTCCAGGCCTTCATGAACACGTAGTACGGGGTGACAACGCCGTCGATGTTGCCAGCCAACCGGATGATCTGCGGCAGCGTACGGCGCGCGACCATCCAGGTGGCGTTCTCGTCCCCGCCGAGGGCCGGCCCGCCCAACCGGAAACCCCCCACGCAGAGCATGGCCAGCGCGGGAACCAACGACGGGCCGAGCCGGGTGTGGCCCCCCGCCGGGCGGCCACGGCGCTCACCCGGCGCGACGTCGGTCGGTGCGTCGGGGCGGGCGTGGGGTACCACCCCCGCGCCGACCGCAACGGTCCGATCGGAGCGTTGGCCCTGCTGCGGGAATGCGTTACGAGCGCTCACGACGACGTCCGACCTCCGGTGGTTCCACCCGCTGTCAGATGGTGCCTGGATTGCAATTCGAGTCGGGAGCATAGCGGCACGCCGACGGGAAAAGGCCGATCCGACAACAGAATTCGCGACCCGCAAGCCGATATTCGGCCGCCATTAATTTGCTATTCCCGCCGCCGACAATATGTCTCAGTCGACCCGTGGGCCGCCCCACGGGGCCGGGCCGGACCAGGGTAGGTGTATTTTCGAGGTTTTACCCAGCCCGACCCACTGCTCAGGAGTGTCTTGAAGATCCTCGACGAAGTGTCGCGCACGTTGAACGAATACCTGCTCATGCCCAACCTGACCACCGCCGACTGCACCCCGGACAACGTCGACCTCAGCGTGCCGCTGGTGCGCCACCGGGTCGGCGGGAAATCCGCCATCCGGGTCGCCACCCCACTCACCAGCGCCATCATGGGAGCCGTCTCCTCGCCGCGGCTGGCGATCGCGCTGGCCCAGTGCGGCGGGCTCAGCTTCATCCACCAGAACCAGTCGGTGGAGGCGCAGGCCGCCATGGTGGCGGCGGTCAAACGGCACAAGGCCGGGTTCCGCTTCTCCGACATCAACATCAAACCGTCCGCGACCCTGGGCGAGGTCGCCACGTTGCTGGAGTCGGCGGAACGCGACGTCGCCGTCGTCACCGACGACGGCAGCCCACACGGGCTGTTCGTCGGCCTGATCTCCACCGACGACTTCCATCCCCGCCGGCACCATCTCGGCGACCCGGTCGAGACCCGGATGCGTCGGGCCGCTGACCTGGTCACCGCCCCGGTGACGGTGTCGCTGTCCGAGGCCAACACGCTGATCTGGGACCACCGCCTGGACGTCCTGCCGGTCGTCGACGACGAGGGCCTGCTGCGCTCCATCGTGCTGCGCCGGGACTACGAGCTGCACAAGCAGTTCCGCAACGAGTCGATCGACGCGGACAAGCGGTTCCGGGTCGGCGCCGGCGTCAACACCCGCGACTACCGCGAACGCATCCCCGCGCTGGTCGACGCGGGTGCCGACCTGCTCTGCATCGACTCGTCCGACGGCTACTCGGTCTGGCAGGCGGAAACGCTGGCCTTCGTCCGGGAAACCTACGGCGACGACGTCCGCATCGGCGCGGGCAACGTCGTCGACGGACGCGCGTTCCGCTACCTGGCCGACGCCGGCGCCGACTTCGTCAAGGTCGGCATCGGCGGGGGCTCGATCTGCATCACCCGGGACCAGAAGGGCATCGGTCGGGGGCAGGCGTCCGCCCTGATCGACGTCGTCGCGGCCCGCGACGCCTACCTGCGCGAGACCGGTGTCTACGTGCCGCTGTGCTGCGACGGCGGCCTGTTGAGCGACTCCCACATGGCCATCGCCTTCGCCCTGGGGGCGGACTTCGTGATGCTCGGTCGCTATTTCGCGCGCTTCGACGAGAGCCCGGCACCGCTGGTGCGGGTCGGTGGTCAGCTCTTCAAGGAGTACTGGGGTGAGGGCTCCAGTCGGGCCCGCAATGTCACCCGCTACGAGCACGGTGGTGGGACCAGACTCGCCTTCGAGGAGGGCGTCGACGGCTACGTCTCCTACGCGGGCAGCCTGTACGACAACGTCGACACCACGATCGCCAAGCTCAAGGCGACGATGGTCAGCTGCGGCGCCACCACCCTGGCGGCGTTCCACGAGAACGCCGTCCTGGTGCCGGTGTCCCAGCAGAGTTTTCTGCAGAACACGGCGGAGATCCAGCTCCGGGACCGGCCGAGCGACACCGGCCGGTAGCGCGGGAGTGAACCACCACCGGGCCGGGCATCGCGGGCGGCCCGGTGGTGGGGGGCGCGGGAACGACCCTGACTCCGGGACCGGGGGCGGCGGGTGGTCAAACCGGTCGCGCCGGGCGGGCCGGGTCAGGCAGCATGGCCCCCATCATGACGACCGGCTTCGTACGGCGCCTGGCGCTGGACCTGACTCCGCTGCGCACCTCCCGCGACTTCCGGCTGGTGTTCGCCGCCGGGGGTGTCTCCGGGTTCGGGTCGTTCATCACCTATGTCACGATTCCGTACCAGGTGGCGCAGATCACCAACGACCCGCTGCTGGTCGGGCTGCTCGGAGTCTGTGAACTCGTACCCCTGATCTTCATGACGTTCGTCGGCGGCGCGCTGGCCGACTACCTCGACCGCCGGCGGTTGGTGCTCGGCGGGGAGGTGGCGTTCACCCTGCTCACCGGGGTCCTGCTGGTCAACTCACTCGCCGACCGGCCGCACCTGTGGCTGCTGTACGTGGTGGCCGCGGTCACCGCCGCGATCGACGGGATCCAGCGGCCGGCGATGGAGGGGCTGACCCCCCGGATCGTCACCCCGGACGAGATCCCGGCGGCCAGCGCGCTGAACACGCTGCGCTGGCAGATCGCCCAGCTCGGTGGGCCGGCCGTCGCCGGCCTGCTGATCGCCACCGCCCCGCTGGCCTGGGTGTACGCCATCGACCTCGGCACGTTCGCGTTCTCCCTGGGCTGCCTGGCACTGGTCCGGGCGGTGCCGCCACCGCCGGACGCCGACCGTCCGTCGGTGCGCTCGGTGCTCACCGGCCTGCGGTACGCCCGCAGCCGCCCGGAACTGCTGGGCACCTACCTGGTGGACATCAACGCGATGTTCTTCGGGATGCCGCAGGCGCTCTACCCGTTCATGGCCATGCAACTCGGTGGGCCGAAGGTCCTCGGCCTGCTCTACGCCGCCCCGGCCGTCGGGTCGTTGCTGGCCACCGTCGCGTCCGGGTGGACCGGTCGGGTGCACCGGCACGGGCTGATGGTGGTGCTGGCCGCCGCCGTCTGGGGACTGGCCATCGTCGGCGTCGGCCTGGCCGACGCGCTGTGGCTGGCGTTGGTGTGTCTGGTGCTGGCCGGCGCCGCCGACATGGTGTCGGGGCTGTTCCGCATGATCATCTGGAATCAGACCATTCCCGACCACCTGCGCGGTCGGTTGGCCGGCATCGAGATGCTCTCCTACACCACCGGGCCGCTGCTGGGCAACGTGCGTTCCGGACTGGTGGCCCGGTGGAGCGTCACCGGGTCCATCGTCTCCGGCGGCGTCCTCTGCGTCGTCGGCACGCTGGCCCTGGCGGCGGCCCTGCCCAGTTTCCTGCGCTACGACGGCCGCGACGGTCTGGCCCGCAAGAAGGCCGAGGACGACGCGTGGGCGGCCCGGGCCGCCGGCCGTTCCGGCCCATGAACGGCCCGTCCGCTCGCCCCGGGGCCCGCCCCCGCCGGCTAGCCGGCGGGGGCGGGCCCCGGGGCGAGC
>DASVVF010000201.1:0-5046 GCA_036386695.1 Catenuloplanes sp.
TGAGCGGCTGGCTGCGGGAGACCGCCGGTGCCTGGGTGGCCATGCACCCCGCCGAGCGTGACACATTGCCGGCGCGGATCTGGTCCGGCGCCGCGGCGGTGGGCACCGACCGTGCCTGGCTACGCGAGCAGGGGGTTCCCGAGGACGACCTGGCGGCCCTGCTGGTGGAACTGGACCCGGGCAGCCCCCTGCTCGCCATGGCCGAACCGGACCGTCTCCTCGGGGACGGCGATCTGCTACCGATCCACGGCCGGCGGGTGCGTGCGGTGTGGACCCCCGGGCACACCCCCGGCCACCTGTGCCTGCACGACGCCGAAGCGGGTGTCCTGCTGACCGGCGACCATCTGCTGCCCCGGATCAGCCCCACCATCGGCGTGCACGGCGGGCACGACGACGACCCGCTGACCGGCTATCTCGAATCGCTGCGGCGGATGACCCGGTACGCCGCCAGCGAGGCCCTACCGGCCCACGAGTACCGGTTCCGCGAGGTCGACGCCCGCGCCGCATACCTGATCGGGCACCACCGGGACCGGTGCACCGAGATCGTCACGATGCTGACCGCGGCCGGGCCCGCCACCTGCTGGCAGGTCGCCGTCGAGCTGAGCTGGTCGCGCGGGTGGACAACGCTGAGCGGCATGATGCGCCGGATGGCGCTGGCCGAGACCTTGGCGCATCTGCGGCACCTGCGCACCACCGGCACCGTGGTCTGCGACACCGGCTCGCCGCGACGCTGGCGCCGCCGGGATCCGGCGGCGCCGACGCGACCCCCCGGGTAACGACCGGCGGATGGCGATCACCGCGCGGGAGCGGACCGGCAAACCGGATTCTCCGGACAATCGGCGGCTGCGGTCAATCGATCATGATAAGTGGAAAATATCATCGCTTATGGATTGACTGGGCGGCGCGGGCGCACCCAAACTTCATCGCGGAGCGAAAAGTTCGGGACCCACCGCGCACCCGAGGAGACACGTGGCATGTTGAAGCACACGTTCGCTATCCGTACCCTCAGCCTCACCGCCGCCCTGGTCCTGACCGGCGCGGCGGCCGCCAGCGCCGATCCCGGCGGGACCGCGCCCGGCGGCCCCCCGACGCCAGGTGGCGCCGTCTTCCTGACGACCGACATGAACGGCAGAAACGCCCCCGCCGCGGACCCGGACGGCACCGGCCGCGTCGTGGTACGCATCCAGGGCACCCAGGTCTGTTTCCTGGTGCAGTGGAACAACATCCTGGCCCCGTTCACCGCCCACATCCACCGGGCGCCGGTCGGATCCAACGGCCCGGTCGTGGTGGGTTTCTGGGGCGGGCAGCTACCGGCCTCCGTTCGCGCCATCACCGGCTGCTCCACCGCGGCGCCTGAGGTCCTGGCGGCGCTGATCGCCGACCCCGGCGCCTACTACGCCAACGTGCACGACGCGACGTACCCGGCCGGCGCCATCAAGGGGCAGTTGCGCGCCCTCGACCGCGGCGTCGACCTGACCCGACTGTTCCGCGAGCCACTGGTCGCCCAGCTGGACGGCATGCAGGAGGTGCCGGCCGCCGGCGACCCGGACGGGCGGGCCGTCGGCTTCGTCGGCCTGCGCGGCACGACGGTACGGTACGCGTTCGCCTGGAGTGCCATCGCCGCACCGACCGCGGCGCACATCCACTCCGGTCGGGTGGCCCAGGCCGGCCCCGTGGTGGTCGGGTTCTTCGCCGCCCCGGGTGGCCTGCCGGCGTCGATCAACGGCGTCGCCGGCGAGGTCCAGGCCGACGCCGCGGTGGTACAGCAGATCAGACGGCAGCCGGCCAACTACTACCTGAACCTGCACAACGCCGAGTTCCCGGCCGGTGCGGTCCGCGGGCAGCTCAACCGCGCCGGGGGCTGAGCACGGTGGCCGGTCCCGGCGGCTCCCCAGACCCGGGGTCCCGTGGGGGACAGCCGGGACCGGCCACGAGCAGTCCGCCCCGTTGCCCGACGCGGCGGACCGACGCACCCCGCGGAGGGCTGCGGGCACCATGGCGGTGCCGGGGGGCGCCGGCGGGCAGCACTGACCGGCGTCCGGTCAGCCGGCCACGGTGATGGGATAGCCCGCCTGGTACGCCAACCGGCGGTCGGCGTCGGTCGCCAGCCGGTCGAGGATGTCGTCCAGACTCAGGAACGCCTCCCAGCGCTCGACCCGGGTGGCGGCGGCGAGCCGGTCGACGACCAACTCCTCCAGGTCCGGGACCCGCTTGGCCTTCCAGACCTTGTCGGCCAGGGTGACCAGCAGGTCCTCGATGGTGATGTCCGGCCCGGTCCAGCTGCCATGGGTGCCGGCGAACCGGGCCAGCCCCGCCGGTACGCCGTTGGCCAGCAGCAGTGCCCGGCCGGCGGGTTCGTGCGCGGACCCGGGACCGGACAGCTCCTCGACGTGGATCACTTTGCCGATGTCGTGCGTCGCCGCGCCGAACAGCACGGCCTCCCGGTCGAAGGCCAGCCGCGGGTGGTCGCGGCTCAGCAACCCGGTGAGCTGGTACGCCACGTCGTGCACGGCCCGCAGGTGGGCGCCGAGCCGCGGCGGGGCGCCGAGCAGGCGCAGCAGGCGCAGCGCGTCGGCCGGCAGCGGCCGCAGGGGTGGGTCGCCGGGATCGGTGAGCGCGTGGTCGAGCACCGCGGAGGTCACGGTGGCAAAGATAGCCACCGGCGGGTCCACCGGGTCGGTTGCGGGGCTGACTGGCCCGCCGGGCGCCCCCCGATCCGGGCCGCTGAGGCGGCGGTCTCAAGATCTTGACACCCGTCGCCCCGCACCTGATCATTGGCCGGTGTCGCTCCCCTGCCAGCCGACGGATTGATCGCAATTGGATAAATTCCGGCATTAGCCACGGTCCGCGCCGACGCTAGCCGCCGATGCGGTCCCCGGCCATGCGGCCGGCTGTCCGGCCGTCGGCTCCCCGGTACGTGACCGGCACCGCACCGCCCAGATTCGCGCCGATCGCGGTGCACAGGTCGGCCCCAGATTGGTCACTGCCTTGTCACTTTCCACCGCCGTGCGCGACGTGCCGTCGGTAACCGAGCGGCGACACACCCGCCAGCGGACGTCCATGACCGTCGCCACCGCGGTCATCATCGTCGCCACCGTCGGCCTGACCCTGCTGCTCGACCACCGCCGCACCACCTGGTTGCCACTGGCCCTGCTGGTCGCCGCCTGCGCGCTGGCGCCCGCACTGGCCACCGGGCCGCGCCGCCCGCCCGCCGGCGTGCCGCGTGGCGCAGCCGGGCGGCTTCGGGAACTGCTGCTGCAGATGGCCCCGGTCATACTGCTGTCCGCCGCCTTCCCGGTGGCGACCCAACGGATGCTGACCAGCCAGGTCGGCGACGCCCCGCTGACGGTACTGCTCCTCGCGTCGTCCCTGACGGTGCCGTGGCTGAGCCAGATCGTGTGCATGCCGCTGTTCAACGGGCTGTGGGAGCTGACCGGGAAGGGCGATCCGCGCGGCCTGGCGGGCCGGGTGCTGGACACCTGGCCCGCCGGCTTCGCCGCGGCGCTGCCGGTGGTCGCGCTGTTCGCCGTACCGATGGGTGTGGTGATGCGCTGGGGAGCGGTCGCGCTGCTCTGCTACCTGGCGCTGGCGACGCTGCACCTGACTTTCGCGCAGGCCCTGGTGTTCGCCATCGCCAACCGCGACGGCACCGCCTGGGCGGTGGGCTGGGCGGCGTACGCGGCCACCCTCGTCGCCGCGCCGACCGCCTGGTACGCGCCACCGCTGGTCGGGATCGCCACCCAGATCGGCTACCTCTGGCACGCCGCGGGCCGCGGCCCCCGGCCCACCCGGGTGGCCGGCCTCGGCGCCATCCTGGCCAAGGGCGCGCTGCTCGGCTCGTTGCTGTGGTGCGACAAGTACCTGTACTTCCTGCGCTGGCACCGCGACTTCGACGCCGGGTTGGTCTTCGCGGCGATGATTCCCGCGATCGTCGCGTACAACTACTACTTCATCGTCCACGCGCCGCGGGTCGACACCCTGGTCGGGCGGGTGCGCCACGCCATGGAGCACGAGCCGCTGGACGTGCTGCGCGCGCACAGCGACGCGCTCACCTCGCATATCGAGTCGTCGGCGGCGAAGGCGGCGTTCCTGGCGGCGCTGCTGGGCTTCGGCGCAGTCCTCTACCTCGGTCTGCGGCAGCCGGCGACGGCGGCGCTGGTCGGTGCGATGGTCGTCGCCTCCTGGTGCTTCGTGATGGCCAGCCTGCTGTGTTACAAGCTGACCTACATCGGCAGACCGGCGGTGGCGTACCGCTGCGGCGCCCTGCACCTCTGCCTGGTCGCGGTGGCATTCGCGGTCGGACCCACCCCGGCCGCTGTCTACACCGCGATCAGCGTCGCTGACCTGGCACTGGTCGGCTACCTCGTGCGGGCCTGCCTGGGGGAATGGCGCGCCCCGGAGTACGCGCTGTTCTGGCGGCACGCGACGCGATGGTGACCACACCCAGGTGCGTCGTCTACTACGGGCAGGAGCTTCCGGACCAGGCGGCCGCCCGCTCGCTGCGCGACGCCACGGTGGTCCTGCAGACCTACCACCCGCTGGTCCGGTCCGCCCGGTACGCGGCCTGGTTTCCGCACTGCCGGCGATTCGTCTACTGGAATCCGACCGGCGTGCCCGGCGACGTGCTGGCGACCCTCGACCGACAGCTCAGGTTGGCGGACTGGGACCCGACCTGGCGGCTGGCCCGGGTGGACCCGCGCGACGAGGCGACCCGGGAGTACGTCGTCCAACAGGCCGTCGCCGCCCTCGGCACGGCAGCCGACGTACACGGGTTGTACGTCGACGACCTCGACCGGTGGGCGATCCGGCGGCAGTCCGTGGCGCGGCTGGTCCTCGCGCAGGTGCGGGCCGCCGCCGGTCGGGAGTTCCACTGGGTGCTCAACCGGGGCTTCGGCTGCTGGGCGGCCGCGCTGCCCCGGCTGCACGCCGTCACCCTGGAGGGCCTGGCGCCGCCGGACGTGGACGCCCTGGGCCCCTCCGACGCGGCGTGGGTCCGTCGCGTGGTCCTGCCGCCGGTTCGGCGGGCCCGGCGAGCCGGCGTGCGGG
>DASVVF010000202.1:0-5395 GCA_036386695.1 Catenuloplanes sp.
CGCCCCGCGTCGGCCGCCTGGGCCACGCAGCGCTCGGCCGCCGCGATGTCGCCCCGGTACAGGTAGGCAGGGCCAGGTGCAGGTCGATCCAGGCGACGCCGATGACGGCGCCAGCCGCCAGGGCGGTCGCCCGGACGGCCAGCAGTGGGCCGGTGTCGTTGGTGCGGTCCTTCTCCATCGTGGCGATGTCAGTGGCCGCCCGCAGCCGCCAGATCGGCAGGTCGTGCCGTTCGGCCATCTCGAGGGCCCGCTCGGCGTAACCCTGCGCCGTTGCCAGGTCTTCGCGTCGCGCGCAGCGGCTGAGCACGTCCAGCGCCTCGCAGGCCACCTCCGGTAGTTCGACCCACGCGGCGGCGGCCAGAGCCGCTTGGGCGAGGCGCCGGGCCTGGGCGGTCTGCGCCACCCCGGGCAAGGAGTACGTCAGGTGGGCGGCGACCGCGTCGATCGGGGCGGTGAACGCGGCCCGCCGGACGTCGTCGGGTTCCGCATCGACCAGTTGGCGGGCGGCGGCGATCTGCCGGAGCCCGCGTTCGTGGTCCCCGGCGGTGGCGGCGGCGCGGGCCCGCACCAGGTGGGCCGCCACCCGCCGCGCCGGCTCGGCGTCCAACCTGGACAGCAGGGTGTCCTGCCGCTCGCCGAGGTCGAACACGCGGGCCAGATGGCCGGCCAGGCCGAGGGCGTGCAGCTGTTCGGCCAGCAGTTTGGCCGTCAGCTCGTCGTCCCCGCTGCGCTCGGCGAGGGCGAGCCCACGGTCCAGCAGCGCCGCGGCCGTGGCCAGGGCACCACGGTTCGTCGCCCACCGGCCGGCCCGGCAGTACAGGGCGGCGGCGTGCGCGCCACGGTCCCCGCGGGCCCACAGTTCGGCGGCGAGCTGCTCCTGGCCATCGGCCGCCTCGACGACCGCGGCGGCGGTCCGGGACAACCGGGCCCGCTCCGCCGGCTGCAGACCGGCCAGGATCGCCTCGGCTGTCAGGGCGTGCCGGAACGCGTACCGGTCGGCCGTCGCCCCGGGCTCCGGGCCGATCAGCTGGGCCCGCGCGGCGAGCCCCAGGTACGCCAACGTCTCGTCCTCGGCCACACCGGCGACCGCGGCGGCGGTGGGCAGGGCGAAGCTGCGACCGAGGACGGCGGCCGAGCGCAACACGGCGGCGGCACCGGCCGGCAGCCGGTCGACGCGCTGCTGCACGGCCGCCGTGATGGTGCCCGGCACCCGGGTCCGTAGGTCCCCGGCGACCTGCCAGGTGCCGCCGCGGCGGTGCAAGGTGCCGTCGTCCACCATGGTGGCCAGCAGCTCCTCGACGACGAACGGGATCCCCTCGGCGTCGCGGTGCAACCGGTCGAGCAGGTCGGCCGGCGGATCCCCGCCCAGGCAGCGGGTCACCAGCTCGGCGGTCTCGGCCCGGTCCAGCGGGGTCAGCCGCAGCAGCGTGGCGGCCCGCCGGGCGACCGCCGAGTTCGCCAGGTCCAGGACGGGCCCGGCGTCCGGCCGCAGCGTGGCGAGCAGCACCACCGGTTGCTCGGCGACGTTGTCGACGAGGTAATCGACGACGTGCAGGGTGTCCGCGTCGGCCTCGTGCAGGTCCTCCAACACCAGCAGGCAACCGGCCGACCGGCCGGTCTGGGCGAGTAGTCGCAGCACCGCTTCGGCGCGCACCAACGGTGGGTCGGCCACCTGCTCCGAACCGTCGGACACCAGGCGCCACAGCACCGGCCAGAACCCGCCGAGGCGCTCCGGGTCGACCGTCTCGTGGCGCATCGCCGCGAACACGGCCTCGGAGACCGCCCGCAGTGGCACGGCAGCCGCGCGACCGCGGACCACCCGAACCCCCGCCGCACTGGCAGCCGCCCCGACGGACGCGGCCAGCCGGGTCTTGCCGATGCCGGCCTCCCCGACGACGAAGGTCGCGCCGCCGGCCCCGCCGCGGGCCCGGCTGACCGTCGCCGCCAGGTCCCTCAGTTCGGTGCCGCGGCCCACCAGCACGGGCGAAACGAGTGACATCCGGCTCCTCCCGAAACCCGTCGGCGGGCGGCACGAATGGTAGCGGCGTCCGAAGCAAATGTGGGGGCCGCACCCTCATGTCACCGAGCGCTACGGCCGTGAGACTCACTGGCGGCCCGCGCGGCACCCGCGCCGGCGTGCCGATCGATCACCCTCTCACGACCCTTCAGGGAGCAACGAACATGAGCACACAGCACGAGGCCGCCCCGGTCATCGCCGACGGCGGCCTCCCGTACCGCCCCGTGCGGCGGCCGGTCACCCTGGCCCTCGCGGTGTGGGGTGCGGTGACAGTCGCCGCGCTGGCCGTCCTCGGCGCGATCGTCGCGATCATCGCCGGCCGGGACTCGATCCGGGCGTACGTCGACGAGACCGTGCGTGACGTCCTCGGCGAGGCCGCGTCGGCGGACCTGGTCAACGCGACGATCGGCGCCGAGCTGGATTCGGCGTACCGGACGCTGGTCATCAAGGCCGCGGTGGCGATCGGCGCCGCCGTGCTGGTGTTGATCTTCGCGTTGGCGGCCCGTGGGGCGGCTCTGCCGGCCCGGATCGCCCTGACCGCCGCCCTGGTGATCGGCATGTGCGGCGGCAGCGGCCTGCAACTGGGCGAGGCCGACGCGCTGCCCGCCCTGACCGTTGTCACCGCGGCGTTGACGCCACTGCTGAGCATCGCGGTGATCGTCCTGCTCTTCCTGCCACCGACGAACCGGTACGCCGCCGCCCGCAAGCGGCGCAGCTGATTACCGGTACCGAAACCACCATCACGACAACGGAACGAGGTACCACCTACATGTCGATGTCACGAGCCCGCCGCCGCACCAGCTTGACGGTCGTCGCCGCGGGACTGCTGCTAACGGCCGGTGCCGTCGCGGTGACCGCCGCTCCCGCCGCCGCCGCCACGCCCGCGTTCGTCTGGACTGAACAGGACCACGTGCACTTCACCGCCGCCGCCGACGACACGGCCAACAATGTCACGATCACCGACTACGGGTTCGGCGGCTTCGCCATCCAGGACGCCGGCGGGCCGATCTCGCTGGATCTGACCCGCGCCGGCGCCTGCATCCGGCTCGACACCAACCGGATCGGCTGTCCCACCCGGTCGATGGGCGCCTCGTTCCACCTCGGTCACGGCGACGACACCTTCGTCGGCTGGCGCGACGGCGTCAACCTCGAGGTGCACGTCCACGGCGGCACCGGCAGGGACAGCATCAGCGGCGGCGCCGCCGTCGACCACCTCTACGGCGATGGCGGCGACGACTCCATCTGGGGCGGGGGCGGCGGCGACTTCATCTACGGCGGCGACCATATCGACCAGATCTACGGCGGCGCGGGCGCCGACACGATCGACGGCGAGGCCGGGGCGGACAGCGTCAGTGGCGGCGACGACGGCGACCTGCTCATCAACGCCAGCCGCAGCCGCGACAGCCTGTCGGGCGACGCGGGCGACGACGTGATCCAGGGCGCCGACTTCGTGCGCGCCGGCCCCGGCGACGACGTCATCTGGATGCGCGCCGGGTTCGGCGAGTACTACGGCGACGCCGGCTACGACACCATCGACTACTCCTACTGGCCGTACCCGACGCTCACCATGAGCCTCGACGGCAATGACAACGACGGCGCCCCGGGCGCCAAGCAGAACGTGCACGGCGATTTCGAGCGGGTCGTCGGGTCGCCCGGTCCGGACCGCATCCAGGGCAACGGCGAGGCGGACCTGATCGAGGGCCGCGGGGGTAACGACATCCTGCTCGGCCACGGCGGCAACGACGTCCTCGACGCCGGACCGGGACAGGCCCAGCAGACCATCGGCGGCGACGGCTGGGACACCTGCCGCGGCACGGACGTCGTCAACCGGCGCGGTTGCGACGCCTCCTGACGACCGCGGCAGCCGTGGCGGGCGGCCCGCCCGGCCCGCCCGCCCGCCACGGCCGCGCCGCACACCGGGTCGACGCCGCCCGGCCGGTGCCCGTACCCTGCCTGATCAACTCCGGACGACAACGAAGGACCGATGATGTCGCTGTCCCCCCTGCTCGCCGTCGCCAGGCGGCTGGCGTCCACAATGCTGGTCGGCGTGCTCGGCGGCGCCCTGCTGGCCGCGCCGACGGCCCGGGCCGTCGCCCTGTCCGTCGAGCAGACCTTCGGCCGCCCGGGCCCGTGGGCGGTCAGCACCCTCGCCGTCGACACCAGCTACGTCATCCACTACCCGAGCGACCTCGGCGCGAACGGCGTCCGGCGCCCCATTGTCACCTGGGGCAACGGTTCCTGGGCGACGCCCGCGCAGTACCCGGGAGTGCTCAACCAGCTCGCTTCGTGGGGGTTCGTCGTCATCGCCTCGACGAGTTCGACCACTGGCAAGGGCACCGAGATGCTCGCCGCCGTCGACTACCTCGCCGCCCGCAACAACGACCCCACCAGCATCTTCGCCGGTCGGCTCGACACCGCCCGGATCGCGGCCGCTGGTCACTCCCAGGGTGCCGGTGGAGCGGCCCGGGCGACCCTCGCCGCCGGCGGCCGGATCACCACGGTGGTACCGATCAACCCACCGGACCCGTTCTGGGTCAACGACGCCGACAGGTTCGACGTCTCCCAGGTCACCGTGCCGGTGCTGCTGCTCAGCGGCGTCGGTGACACCTGGATCTCGCCACCGCGCACGCTCACCGCCTACTACCGTCAGATCACCGGCGCGGTCGCGCGGGCGTCACTCAAGGGCGCCGACCACAACACGATCCAGGGCACCGGCGGCGGCTACCTGGGCTACCTCACCGCCTGGCTGCGCTACCAGCTGCTCGACGACCAGCACGCCGGTGCGGCGTTCCGCGGTGCGCAACCGGAACTGCTGACCAACCCGCTGTGGGCCAACCAGGCCGCGAAGAACCTGCCATAGCCGATGACGCCCGCAGTGTGTCGCGCGGCTGGAACCTGACCATGGTCTCGGCGGCGTTGAGTCGTCATTCTGTTCTGTCACCGAGGCGGTGACGACGATTCACGATGGGCACGTGCCGGACGCGGTGTACCAGGAGGCGGCCGCGGAGCTCGACGAGCCGGGAGATCGCGGCGCTGATCTCTGGACGACGACAGTGATGTGGCGGGAGCGCCCCAAGGAGCGCTCCCGCCACCACCTGCGATAGATCAGGCGTTGAAGATCAGGCGTTACAGCCGGCGGCAGGACCCACTGGCGTCGGCCCAGACCCGTTCGCCCCAGGTGCTGGTCTCATCGAGCGGGACGAAGTCGAAGTTGCTGACTTCGCTTTCTCGATTGATTCCCATCGCGTCCAGGTCGAGGAAGAAGAAAACGCCGTGGCCGGCCCCGCCGCTGTTGAGAAGCCAGGCGCCCCGGGGCTCGCGGCCGTCCTTGAAATAGATCCATACGAAGACGTTGAGCCTGAGGTCGTCGCCGTCAGG
>DASVVF010000203.1:0-1812 GCA_036386695.1 Catenuloplanes sp.
ACGACGTCCCGGACCGCGCCCTTGACCGAGGTGACGTCGGTGACGATCCCGTGGTACCCGCTGGTGACGATTTCGTCGAGCACCGTGGGCAGGGCGGGCAGCGGCACCGCGACCAGCACCAGGGCGGCTCCGGCGACCGCGTCGCCGACCGTGTCGTCGACCTGCCAGCGGGCCGCGGCGGGAGCCCCCGAGGCGGCGGCGCGCGCCAGCGTCCGGGTGGCCGGGTCGGCGTCGTAGCCGGACACCCGGTGTCCGGCGCCGGCCAGCGCCCGCAGCACCGAACCGCCGATCAGTCCCAGCCCGAGTACCGCCGTGTCCACCCGGTGACTCTGGCACACCGCTGCCCCGATGGTGATCGCCGGCCGGGGCCGGCCCCGGGTTGGAGACGCCCAGACCGCCGCGTTATTGGACTATCCGGACATCGGCGGCTACCGTGGTGAAGTGACTTTTCCGGACACAAAGCGTAGAACGTCGGTCATCGGTCTGAAGCGGGCCTTCGTCGCCGCGGGCATGTGCGGGCTGCTGTTCGCCACCGGGCTCCCCGCTGACGCGGCCGTCACCGCGACGCCGGACAAGACGGCGACCTTCAACGGCACCGTGTGGGCCAGTGCCTACCTGGGCGACACCATCTACCTCGGTGGTGACTTCACCTCGGCACTGGTCGCCGGCGTACCGAAGACCCGCAACCGGCTGGCCGCCATCGACGCCCGGACCGGCGAGCTGCTGCCGTGGGCCCCACCCGCCAACGCCCGGGTGAAGGCCATCGCCGTCAGCGGTACCTCGGTGTACGTGGCCGGCGACTTCAGCACGATCGCGGGCGTCAAGCGCGACAGCCTGGCGCGGGTGGACGCCTCGTCCGGCACCCTGCAGGCCGGCTTCAAGCACAGCATCTACGGAAAGCCGTACGCGCTGTCGGCCGGCAACGGCCGGCTCTACCTCGGTGGCGCTATCACCGCGGTCAACGGTCAGGCCCGTACCCGGCTGGCCGCCTTCGATCTGCTCACCGGAGCCCTCGACACCACCTGGAAGCCGACCGCGGACGACCAGGTGGAGAGCTTGGCGGCCACCGCCGGTCGGGTCTACCTCGGCGGCAAGTTCCACAAGATCAATGGCGTCAGCGGTAGTAGCCGGATCGCGGCGGTCAGCCCCACCTCCGGCAAGCTCGACGCCACGTTCAAACCGAAGGCCAGCGTCATCGCGTTCGCCGTCACCCCGATGGGCTCCGGCGTCATCGCCGTCCACGGGGGACAGGGCGGCCGGGCCGTCTCCTACGACTCGGCCGGCGCCACCCGCTGGACCACCACCTTCGACGGTGACCCCCAGGCCGTCACGGTGCTCGGCGGCAGCGTCTACGTCGGTGGCCACTTCGACAACGCCTGCAATTCCAACCGCACCGGCGACCAGGGTGTCTGCCTGGACGGGGCGGTCCCTCGGGTGAAACTCGCCGCGCTCGACGTCGCCGACGGCACCCTGCAGCCGTGGACCGCCCATGGGAACGGCGTGGTCGGTGTGCTCACCATGGCGGTCAACGCCACCCTGGGCAAGGTCGCCGCCGGGGGCGCCTTCACCACCATCAACGGAGCGACCCAGAAGCGGTTCGCGCAGTTCGGCTGACCCGGCCGCGCGGGGGCCGCGTAGCTCCGGGCCCGCCCGGGCCGCACCGGCAATCCGCCGGCCACAGGGCCGTGTCCGCACTTCGGAGGCGGCCCTGTGGCCGGTCAGAAGGCGGCCCTGTGGTCGGTCACGAGGCCCCATGGTCGGTCAGGCGGCGCAGCGGTGCTCACGTTCCCAGGCGGTCACCTTGTCCACCGG
>DASVVF010000204.1:0-1722 GCA_036386695.1 Catenuloplanes sp.
CCAGGGCAGGCGGGCGGCGCAGCAGTGCACCACCACGGGCACCCCGACCGCCGCCACGACCGTCCGCAACCCGGCGGCCGCGTCGGCGGACTGCACCGCGCGGTACGCCCCGAGGCCGCTCTCGGTCGGCACGTGTCCGGCCAGCACGGTCGGCAGGCACGGCTCGTCGAGTTGCAGCACCACGGTCGCCCCCGGCAGCCGGGCGGCGACGTCCGCGACGTGGGCGCGCAGCCCTTCGGCCAGTGAGGCGGTCAGGTCACGCACCGCCCCGGCGTCACGCAGCAGCTTGCCGCCGATCGCCAGCTCCAGTTCGGCGGCCAGCGTCCACGGGCCGGCAGCCTGCACCTTGACCGGCCCGGCGTACCCCGACGCCTGCTCGGTCAGCTGGTCCAGGTCGCGCTCGCGCAGGTCGGCGGTGCGGCGCAGGTCCCGGCCGGGGTGGGCGGCCACCCGCCAGCGACCGGCGTACAACTCCACCGGCAGGTCGACGAGGAAGCCGGCGCCCCGACCGACCAGTTCGGCCCCGGGTCCCCGGGCGGGCAGTTCCGGCAGGTGCGGGAAGTCCGGCAACTCGCCCAGCACGACCCGCTGGGCCTCGGCGATGTCGGTGCCGGGCAGGGATCCGATTCCGGTGGCGGCGCCCGCGGGCCACGGCCAGGAGTGGTCAGTCACGCCCCGCAGGCTAGTCGGTGCCGGCGTCCGGGTGGACGATGGTGGCCGATCCGAGCACCACGTCGCCGGCCGGGTCCGGCCGGTACGCCACGATCGTCTGGCCGGCGGCCACCCCGCGGGCCGGCGAGTGCAGGTCGGCCCGCAGCCCGGCGTCGTCGACGGTGACGGTGGCCGACAGCACCTCCCCGTGCGCCCGCAGCTGCACCTCGCACTCCACCGGCCCGACCGGCCGGGGGCCGCCGGTCCACACCGGACGGCGCGCGCGGACCAGGTCCGCGGCCAGGTCCTCGGCCGGACCGACGGTCACCGTGTTGGTCTTCGGGGTGATCGACAGCACGTAGCGGGGACGCCCGTCGGGCGCCGGCACCCGCAGGTCCAGACCGCGGCGCTGACCGACGGTGTACGCGTACGCGCCGGAGTGGGCGCCGAGCACCGCGCCGGTGCGCCCGTCGACGATGTCCCCCGGCGATTCGCCGAGCCGGTCGGCCAGGAAACCGCGGGTGTCGCCGTCGGCGATGAAGCAGATGTCGTGCGAGTCCGGCTTGTCCGCAACGGCGAGCCCGCGCGCCGCCGCCTCGGCGCGCACCTGCGCCTTGGTGGAGTCGCCCAGCGGGAAGACCGACCGGTCGAGCTGCTCGCGGGTCAGCACCGCCAACACGTACGACTGGTCCTTGGCCACGTCCACGCTGCGTCGCAGCAGCCCGTCGGCGCCGAGCCGGGCGTGGTGGCCGGTGACCACCGCGTCGAAGCCGAGGGCGACCGCCCGGTCGAGCACGGCGGCGAACTTGATCTTTTCGTTGCAGCGCAGGCACGGGTTGGGGGTGCGGCCGGCCGCGTACTCGGCGACGAAGTCGTCCACCACGTCCTCATGGAACCGGTCGGCCATGTCCCACACGTAGAACGGGATACCGATCACATCGGCGGCCCGGCGGGCGTCGCGGGAGTCCTCCAGCGTGCAGCAGCCACGCGCCCCGGTGCGGTACGTCTGCGGGTTGCGGGCCAGCGCCAGGTGCACCCCGGTCACATCATGGCCGGCCGCCACCGCGCGCG
>DASVVF010000205.1:0-3290 GCA_036386695.1 Catenuloplanes sp.
CAGCGGGCGCAGCACCCGGCCGATGACCAGCCCGACCGGCAGCAGGCCGTAGGCGCGGGAGTCGACCGAGTTGGCCCGGTTGTCGCCGAGCACGAAGACCTGCCCCTCGCCCACGGTCACCGGTCCGAAGTACGTCCCGTCGATACTGGCCACGTCGATGCCCGGTTCGACCACCGGCCGGCCGCTGACGTAGAGCAGCGCGTCGCGGATTTCCACCGTGTCGCCGCCGACGCCGACCACCCGCTTGAGGACCAGCGCCCCGTCCTCGGGACTGGCGAAGGCCACGAGCTGCCCACGGCGCACCCCGTCCAGGGTCACCGTCACCTTCTCCAGCACCACATGGTCACCGTTGCGCAGGGTCGGCGACATGCTGTCCGAGCTGACCCGGACCGGCTCGGCGACCTCCGCCCGGACCAGCAGGACGGCGGCGACCAACCCGGCCACGGTCAGGACCAGCCGACGGGGCCTGACCATCAGGCGTCTCTGGGCAGGTCGTCGACCTTGCACGGGTCGGCCTTGATCGGGTCGTTGCGGTCCGGCTGACCCTTCTTCAGCCCCACGCTGAACTGGTGCATCATGTCGTGGTCCTCATGCGGCAGGTTGTGGCAGTGCAGCATGTATTTGCCCCGGTGGTGTTCGAAGCGCATCAGCACCCGGACCTTCTCGTTCTCGCCCACGTAGGCGACATCCTTGGGCCCGCGCTCGTACGCGAACGGTGGTTTGCCGTTGCGGCTCAGGATCTGGAAGTCGACCAGGTGGATGTGCACCGGGTGGAACCAGCCTCCCGACTTGTTCTCCAGATCCCAGATCTCCACGTCGTTGAGGTCGGGATCCGCCAGCACCGCCTCGTAGCCACTGTCGACCACGTCGTGCCAGCCCTTGCCGTTGATCGTCCACTGGTCGTCGGTGCGTTGCACCCGCAAGTTGCGGGTGCGTCGGGACTGGCTGGGCTTGAGGCTCATCACCGAACTGGCCATCAGCAGGTGCGGGATGGTGTTGCGGCTGGTCTCGAACGGCTCGTCCACCACGTCGAACGCCATGATCTTGTTGGTGTTGGCGTAGTCGCGGTTGTTCTGGTTGCTCAGGTTGCGCAGCTCGACGCGCTGCCCGGCCCGGTACCTGCTGAAGTCGATCAGGATCTCGTACCGCTCGGCGCTGCCGTGGCGCCATTGCGACACCTGCTGGGCCACCGGCATCAGGCCGCCGTCGGTGGCCACCATGGTGACCGGGTCGCCGGTGCTCAGCGTCGGGCGGTACGAACGGGCGATCGAGGCGTTCAGGATCCGGAACCGGTAGATCCGGCGCTTGACCTTCATGGTCGGCCACGGCACCCCGTTGACCAGGATCACGTCGCCCCACAGCCCCGAGTGGGTGTTGTCGTCGTAGGCCAACGACCCGTCCGCGGCGAACATCGCGTCGGTGATGGTCAGCGGCACATCGAACTCGCCCTGCGGCAGCAGGGCCCGCTCCGTCGGGTCGTGCACGTGGTACTGCGCGACCAGGCCGGAGTAGGCGTTCTCGGCGGTGATGTGCACACCGTGGTCGTGGTACCAGAGCGTCCGGGCCGGCTGGAAGTTCGGGTAGTGGTATTCCTTGTAGCTGCCCGGCGGCGTCACATCATTGGCGTAGCCGTCGTACTGCGGCAGCGACGCCGACCCGTGCAGGTGCGTCGAGGTGAAGAACGGGTGGCCGAACTTCGGGTGCGTCGCCGGCAGCATGTTGCGGACCCGCAGAACGGCCCGGGTGCCCTGGTCGATGTCGATGGTCGGCCCCGGGAAACTGCCGTTGTAGCCGTGCACCGGCGTGCTGAGCCCGGGCAGGAGCTGCGCCACCCCCCGCTGCTCGGTGACCGTGTAGTGGTGGCACGGCACCCCGTCGGCATCGATCGTGCGCAGCCGGGGAGCGAGCACCGGCGGCCGACGGAAGGCGGCACGGTACGGCACGGGCAGCTTGCCGGCGGGTAGCCGGCTCGGCGACTTGGTCTGCGCCGAGCGTCCGAGCGGCACCGCCACCCCGGCCGCCACGAACGCGGCCGCCGCGCCGGTCTGCAGCAGACCCCGCCGGCCGATCTTCGCCGAACCCTGTTCCGGTGCGTTCATGATGTGCCTTCCTCGGGGTGCTGGTCGGTGGGGGGCGACTGGCCGGCACTGGGCGACTGGCCGGCACTGGGCGACTGGCCGGCAGACGGCGGCCCGGCGCCGTCGCGGCGCGGCAGCGGCGCACTCCGGGCGCCGCAGCTGACCGGGATGGCCGGTCGGGGGCGCGCCCGCCGGTACGGCACGTCCACGGCCGGGGAGCCGGCGCAGAGCGGATGGCGCAGCCGTGGCCGGGTCCGGCCCGCCCCCGCGCGCCGCCCCTGCCCACTGCCGTAGTTGCTGTTCATGACTCCCCCAGAGCTGTGTGTTCGGTGATGCGGGTCAGAGCGTGTCAAGCACCGGTGTGGCCCACCCCTGGCCGACCTGAAGCGAATCTGAGGCCGGGGTGTCTCAAGTCCGGTGGCCCGGCTGCCGATATGTCGAACGGCAGGCGACCGGCGTACCCCCGGCGTTACGTTCGGCGGTGACGGTGGGAGGCGAGACGGTGCAGGTCAAGGTGCTGGGACGGCTGGTGGTCACGGACGCGGCGGGAACGGGCCTGCCCGCGGACGACCTGCCCCGCCGGGCCCGCCAGGTGCTCGGTGTGCTGGCCGCCCGCTACGACCGCATGCAGTCCAAGGACTCCCTGGCCGACGCGGTGTGGGGGGAGGAACTGCCCGGCAACCACGTCGCCGCCCTGGAGCACTACGTCTCGGTGATCCGGCGGCGGCTGCAACCCGGTGTGCCGGCGTCGGCGTCCTTCATCGTGACCCGGGCCGGCGGATACCTCTTCGACACGGCCCGGGCCGGGCTGGACCTGGCCGACCTGCGCCGGCTGGTCCGTTCCCTCGACGGCAACCCGCCGGGCAGTCCGGCACGGCTGGCGCTGTACCAGCAGATCCTCGACCTCGCCGCCGACCTGCCGTTCCCCGAGGACGAATACGCCGACTGGGCCTCGCCGCCCCGGGCCGAGGTCCGGGCCGCCGCGCTGGGCGCGTTGCTCGGCCTGGCCGAGGCCGCCCGCACCGAGGACCCGACGCGCGCGCTGCGGCTGGCCCAGGAGGCGATGGAGCTCGACGGGTACGTGGAACAGTCGTACCGGCTGGCGATGATGGCGTCGGTCGCCCTCGGTCGGCCGGACGAGGCCCTGCGCTGGTTCGAACGCTGTCGTGAGGTCCTCGACCGCGAGTTGGGGGTGGCCCCCTCACCGGAGAC
>DASVVF010000206.1:0-1880 GCA_036386695.1 Catenuloplanes sp.
GATCTGTCAGTTGGCGTTGAACACCGAGGAACTACCCGTCAACGGCGGTGACCGCCCCCAGGTCCACGTCATCATCGACTTCGAAGCCCTCCGCCGCCAGATCGGCGCCGGGACCCTGGACACCGGGGACCTACTCACCCCGACGCAGGTGCGTCGGTTGGCCTGCGACGCGCAGATCCTGCCGGCCGTGTTGGGCGGGCAGGGGCAGGTCCTCGACGTCGGACAATCCCGCCGGCTGTTCACCGGGCCACTACGCCGCGCCCTGGTCCTACGCGACCGCGGCTGCGCGTTCCCCGGGTGTGACCGCCCACCACGCTGGTGCGACGGGCACCATATCGACTCCTGGATCGACGGCGGCCCGACCAGCCTGAACAACGCCGTCCTACTCTGCCGCCACCACCACCGACTCATCCACCACACCCGGTGGACCGTCCGCCTCGGCCACGACGGACTACCCGAATTCATCCCACCGCAGTTCATCGACCCGCACCAACGACCCCGCCGCAACACCTACCACCAACGAAACTAGGAACGTCGTCCCACCAACGACACCAGCCGCCGGCACCGCAGTTGCGGCCGAGCACGACCGCTGCGGCAGGGTGGTACCTGCTGGTCGAGCAGGAGACCGGGGCGCTGCACCTCTACCGGCTGGCGGGGAGCACTACGTCGAGCACTCGGTGACCAGCCACGGTCAGGCGCTGCGGATCAGCGAACCGGTTGAAGCGACCATCGAACCGGCGGCCCTGCTGCCGCCCGGCTGATCTCCTCGACGCCAACTGCGGGTGTCGGTCGGGTCGCATAGGGTGCCCGCATGACCCACTTCGATGAGGCGACCATCGCGGTGCAGGCCGCGCTTGACGCCGGTGCCCGCTACGCCGACGCGCGGGTCATGCACCGACGCTACGAATCGATGTCGGCGCGCAACGGCGACATCGAGGAACTGTCCCAGGACGAGAGCGCCGGCCTGGGCGTGCGCGCACTGGTCGGGTCCAGCTGGGGCTTCTACGCCGTACCCGATCTGTCCGACGGCACGGCCCGCGCGGCCGGCGGCCGGGCCGCGAAGATCGCGGCGGCCAGCGCCCTGGTTGCCGGGCCGCCGAGCGAGTTGGTGCCGACCACCGCCGCGACGGGCAGCTGGGCCAGCCCCTGCGAGACCGACCCGCTCGGGGTCGGCCTGTCCGACAAGGGCGACCTGCTGGTGCAGGCCACCGCCGCCGCCCGGGCCGCCGGCGCGGACCACGCCGAAGGGCTCTACCAGATCTGGGACACCCGCAAGTGGTTCGTCTCCAGCGAGGGACACCGTATCGACCAGCACATCCGCGAGTGTGGCGGCGGCATCTCCGCCACCGCGATCGGTGCGGGCGAGACCCAGCGGCGCTCGTACCCCAGCTACCGCGGCCAGTACGGCACGCGCGGCTGGGAGCTGGTCGACTCGCTGGACCTGGGGGCCCACGCCGCCCGGATCGCCGAAGAGGCCCGGGCCCTGCTCACCGCTCCGGTGTGCCCGGCCGGCGAGACGTCGCTGATCCTCGGCGGGGAACAGCTGGCACTCCAGATCCACGAGTCCGTCGGCCATGCCATCGAACTGGACCGGATCCTCGGCTGGGAGGCAGCGTTCGCCGGCACGTCCTGGCTCGACCTCGCCCAGCTCGGCGCGCTGCGCTACGGCTCAGAGCTGATGAACATCACCATCGACCCCACGATCCCCGGGGCGTTGGGCAGCTTCGGCTTCGACGACGAGGGCACCCCGGCCGCCCGCCGCGACGCCGTGCGCGACGGCCGCTGGGTGGGGGTGCTCGCCGGGCGCGACTCCGCTTCGGTCGCCGGGCTCGACTACGCCGGCAGTGTGCGGTCCGACGGCTGGGCCCGGCTGCCGATGG
>DASVVF010000207.1:0-3451 GCA_036386695.1 Catenuloplanes sp.
TGGATGCCGTGCCCGACCGACATGGCCGCCGCCGAGATCGTCTGGGCGAACCGGAAGCCCCTGTTAAGCTTGCCGGGGTTGGCCTTGCGGAAGATCCACAGGATCGACAGCATGACCAGGAAGCCGAGCGTGAAGCCGACCAGCGGCGAAAAGATCATCGGAATGACGACCTTCGACAGGATGCCGTCCCATTTCACGATGCCGCTGGCGGCGATGGTGGCCCCCACCACCCCACCGATCAGCGCGTGCGAGGACGACGACGGCAGCCCGAAATACCAGGTGATCAGGTTCCAGGTAATGGCGCCCGCCACCCCGGCGAAGACGATGCCGAGGCTGGCGGTGCCGGTGGGCAGGTCCACCAGGCCGCTGCCGACGGTGGCGGCGACCTTGGTGCCGAAGTGCGCGCCGATGAAGTTGCCGATGGCGGCCATGCCCAGCGCGATCCGCGGCGTCAGCGCGCGGGTGGAGACACTGGTGGCGATGGCGTTGGCGGCGTCATGGAACCCGTTGGTGTAGTCGAACACCATCGCGACGGTGATCACCGCGATGACGGCGACGAACTCTGCGGACAAGGCTAGGACTCCTTGACCGTGATGGTCTCGATGGTGTTCGCCACGTGCTCGAAGGCGTCGCAGGCAGCCTCCAGCTCGTCGGCGACCTCCTTCATCTTCAGCACGGTCAGCGCGTCGTACTCCCCGGAGAAGAGCCGGACCAGCAGCATCCGGTACGCCCGGTCGCCCTCGTTCTCCAGCCGGTTGATCTCGATCCAGTAGTCCTCGAGGTTCTTCATGGTGCGCAGCCGCGGCATCGCGTCGGCGGTCAGCTTGGCCTGCTGGTCCAGCACGGTGACCAGCTCGTGCATCTCGCGCGGCAGCGAGGGCAGTTTGGTCAGGCCGTAGAGGTAGAGCAGGTTGCCGACCGCCTCGAGGTGGTCCATGACGTCGTCGAGCAGGGAGCCGAGCGAGTAGATGTCCTCCCGGTCGAACGGGGTGACGAAGGTCGAGTTGATCTTCTTGTACAGCTCGTGCGTGATCTTGTCACTGTCGTGCTCGACCTCGGTCAGCCGCTCGCTCACCGACTGGAAGTCCACGCCGGCCAACGCCAGCTCGTTGAGCAGCGCGGTGCCGCGGACGAGATTCTGCGCGGCCCTGGTGAACAGCTCGTAAAAGGCGCCCTCGGTGGGGCGGAAGGAAAACTTCACGGCGCGGACCTCGATGCTGCCGGGCAGGTGGGGCTGCGGGTGGACGGGCGGTGGACGTCAGGACCAGCGTCGATCCCGGGGGAATGGTAGGGAACCCCCGATCCGGTCCAACGCCCGCATCCCCCCGGTCAGCAGTTATTCAGTCTCCGTTCACCTGTCGTTCACCTGCCGACGTCGGGGTCCGCGCCCTGTGCCCGCAGCCGCTGCCGTTCCGCCTCGACGTCGAAGGCCGCCGGCGGATAGCTCAGCTCCATGCCGTCGAGGGTCTCCCGGACCAGGCCCGCCACCGCCCAGTCGCGGTACCACTTGCGGTCCGCCGGCACCACGAACCAGGGGGCGTGCCCGGTGTCGCACCGGCTCAGGGCTTCCGCGTACGCCTGCTGGTAGTCGTCCCAACGCCGCCGGGCGTCGACATCGCCGGGGTTGTACTTCCAGAACTTCGTCGGATCGTCCAGCCGGGCCGTCAACCGCTCCAACTGCTCCTGCCGGGAGATGTGCAGCATCACCTTGACCAGCGCCACGCCGTCGTCGACCACCTCCCGCTCGAAACGGTTGATCTCGTCGTACCGGGCCCGCCAGACCTCCTCGGGCGCCAACCCCTCGACCCGTACCACCAGGACGTCCTCGTAGTGCGAACGGTTGAACACCCCGACGTAGCCGGGCTCCGGGAGGGCCCGGCGGATCCGCCACAGGAAGTCGTGCCGGCGCTCCTCCTCGGTGGGCGGCCCGAACGCGACGATGCGCAGCCCGAGCGGGTTCATCGCCCCGGCGACCCGCTTGACCGCACCGTCCTTGCCGCCACAGTCCATCGCCTGCAACACCAGCAGCAGTCGCCGCTGGTTGATCGGCGGGCCGACCGCCGGCCGGGCACCGGCGAAGAGCATCTCCTGCCGCCCGGTGAGCTCGGGGCCCAGCTCGGCCAGCCGGTCACGGGCCCACTGCTTGGCCCGCCCACCGCTCAGGTCCGCCGGCACGCCCGGCGTGGAGCGCGGGTCGATCCCGGCCAGGTCGACCGGGCCGGGCCCGGCCCGCAACAGCTCCCGCATCCGGGGCGCCCCGCCGTCGTGCTGCCGCTCACTCATCGCACAATCTTCGCGTAGGCATGGCCGCCGCGCCCGTCAGCGAGCCGGCCGGGCCGGCTCGAGCGCAGGTACCGGGCCAGTCCCGGCAGGTCGGGGTCGGCGATGGCGTCCACCCCGGCCGTGGTCAACTCCCGCCAGAACGCCGGGCGCAGTTTGCGGCTGCGGGCGGGCACCGCCCCGATCCGCACCGTACGACCGTCGGCGTGGGCCTCGCGGACCAGCCCGTGCAGCAGGTGCCGCTCCTCGGCGCAGATGTCGTCCTGCCCGTCCCAGCCGAACCGCCAGGACCACGGCTCGCCGACGGTGGGCACCAGGGTCGCCGGGGCGGCCGACGAGCCGATGTCGTCGAAGGTGCCCTCGGCGAAGGCGTACCGCTCGCGCTGGGTCGCCAGCAACCCCCGGGCGTCGAGGATGCCCGCGACGGTGACGGCCACCGGCCCGACCCGCACCCGGCCGGCCAGGTAGCCGGTCAGGATGCCGGCGTGGTCGCGCAGTTGGCCGTCCAGGCAGCGGTACGCCCGGCCGAGCGTCTCGGCGTCGCGGTCCGGCCCGACGAAGTCCAGCAGCAGGTTGAACGGGGCACGTTGGGCCCGGTACAACCGGCCGCCCTGCTTGGTGATCCGGGCGTTGAGGGGTTGCAGCACCAGGCGACGCAGCGTGTGGCCGGGGACCGGCTCGCCGGATCCGACGTACAGCTCGCCCCGGGGGCCGGGGCGCACCGCGACGGTGGCCCCCGCGAAGCCCCGGCGCAACGCGTCCGGCAGCGGAAACGGCCGCCGGGCGGTGCCCAGGGCATGACTGCCGGCCAGATACGGCCGACCCCGACGCGCCATCGCGACGGCGACGGCCGCCGCTCCCCCGGTGCCGGCCAGGCCGACCAGCCCACTTGCCAGGGTCGTCACGCTGCTCGTCATTGTCGCCCGCGCCTCTCCCGGCAATCCCGACCGGTTGACAATCTCGACTATTGGGGATCAACCGTACGAAGGGTGTTAGCTACTGTGTCACATTCGACTCGTCAGGCACGCCAACGTCGCGCACAATTTCTGCCAGGCCCCGTTCGCCGACCTCGCGAGGAGCACCGCGTGCCGGATCTCGCCACCGAGTTCGAGACGCATCGCGACCACCTCACCGCCGTGGCGTACCGGATGCTCGGCAGCCGCGCCGAGGC
>DASVVF010000208.1:0-2352 GCA_036386695.1 Catenuloplanes sp.
GGACCCGTGCGCCCCGCCCTGCGCCGCGCCGCCCGACTGAGTCGAAGCCTTCTTCGCGGCGGCCCGCTTCCCGGCCGACTCGGACCCCTGCGCCGCACCACCCGACTGAGCCGGGCTCTTCTTCGCGGCGGCCCTGCCGCCGGTCTTCCTGCCCACGTCCTGGCCCTGCGATCCCGGCGCACCGGCCGCGGCGTCCGCCGCCGGCCCCTGACCGGTGGCGGGAACCGCCACCGTCGCCGCTGGACGCGCCGCCAGCGCCTTGCCGGCGACGGGCGCGACTGCCGTGCCCGGTTGGGGGGTCGCGGCCCTACCGGGCAGCGGCGTGGCGGCCCTGGTACCGGCCTTACCGCCGGCCGGTGTGCTGTCCCGGCCCGCCGCGGCCCTGGTGCCGGACGCCCGACCCGCCGCCGGTGCGGCGGCCTTCGCGCCGGCCGCCTTGTCCGGTGTGGTCTTCCCCTCGGCCCCGCCGTCGGCGGCACCGGCTGCCGACGAGGGCTGCGGCACCGGGATACCGCCCGGGCGACCGACCGGGCCGGCGTCGCTGGGCGTTACCTTCTTCGCGGCCGTCTTCTTCGCCACCGGCTTGCGCACCCCGGCGGTGCTGCCCGGCAACGGCGCCGGTGAGTCCCGGATGGCGGCCGACCGCGGGTCGCCCGTCGCGCTTCCGTCGGACGGGGCGGGCCTGAGCCCCGGGGACCCGGCGCCGCCCGACGTCGTACCGGAACCGGCGACGCTCCCGCCGGCCTCGGCGGCCTGGGCCTGGGCTTCGCGTAACTGCCGGTCCAGGTCCCGCACCCGCTGGTGCAGGTCGGCTACCTCTTCAGCGGTGGCCAACCCGACCTTGCCCAGCGCCCGGTCCACTTCGTACCGCACGAGGTTCGTCAGTGCCTCACGGTTCGCCAGGCCGGTCGACATCAGGTCCTCGGCCAGGCCCTGCAGCTGCGCCGCGGTGGCGCCCCCACGTCCGAGGAGGTCACCCGCCACCTTCTGGGCCTTCTTCCGCGGCACCTCGGTCAGCCCGAGGGCCACCTCAAGGTAGGCCCGCCACGCGTCCTGCATCCGCGATCCCTTCGTCCGTTGCCGGTGTCGCCCCGCCGTGCGGGCCGTTCGCTACGGTCCGGCGGTACGACGCGCCGGTCCTGCTGCCACGCTACCGGGCGATGCGACAGCACCGGTGCGGTACGGTGCGCTGAGCCCCCGTGGCGTCGACAGGAGGTGTTGAGGTGGCAACCGTCGAAGAGTGCCGACAGGCCCTGACGCGACTCGCCGCACGTCTCGACGCCAACGCCGAGACGCAGAGCCGGATCGACCTGAACCGCACGCTGGCCTGCCGGATCACCGACCTGGGCACCGCGTTCCACGCCCGGCTGGCCGGCGGTCGCCTGGTCGACATCACCGACGGCGACGACGCCAAGGCGAAAATCGCGCTGACCACCGGCAGTGATGACCTGCTGGCCCTCGTCGACGGGCACCTCGACGTCACGAAGGCCATCGCGGCACGTCGGGTCTCCATCAACGCCAACCCGTTCGACCTGCTCAAGCTGCGCAAGCTGCTCTAGGCCGGAAGACCCCAGCCGCGCAACACCGCCGCCGCCGGCTCAGAACCGGCGGTCACCACAGGTCCCGCACCGTCCGCGCCGTTCCAACCCGCCGCCGCCACCATCCGCAGCGCTTCCACCGGTGCGCCGGAGCCGGCGAGCCGGCAGCCGACCGCGTCCCGGGCCAGCACCCATCCGCCCCGCTCGGTGCGGCCGTCCGCCTTCACCGGGATCCGGACCGTCTCCTCGGCGGCGAACAGGCCACCGAGGTCGTCAGCGACGAAGGTGGGACGCCGCTGCGGCGGCGCGGCCAACAACTCTGCCGGACCGCTGACGCCGGTGAGCACCAGCAGACTGTCCATGCTGGCCCGCACCGCACCCTCGATGTCGGTGTCCAGCCGATCGCCGACCACCAACGCCCGCCGGGCACCGGCACGCGTGGCCGCGGTCACGAACAATGCCGGCTCCGGCTTGCCGACCACCACGTCGGGGTCGCGACCCAGCGCGGTCACCAACGCCGCGACCAGCGAACCGTTGCCCGGCAACGGACCCCGGGGACTCGGTAGCGTCCGGTCGGTGTTGGTGGCCACCCACCAGGCGCCGGCCCGGATCGCCACGCTGGCTTCGGCCAGATCAGCCCAGCCGACCTGGGGGCCGTAGCCCTGGACCACGGCCACCGGGGACTCGTCAGCCCGGGTGACCGGCACCAGCCCCGCCTCGTGGACCTCCGTCCGCAAGGCCTGCGCCCCGACCACCAGCACCGGCGCACCGGCAGGCAGGCGCTCCGCGAGGACGGCCGCGGCCGCGCCGGCCG
>DASVVF010000209.1:0-13239 GCA_036386695.1 Catenuloplanes sp.
CACCGTCAACGCGCCGACCGCGACCAACTGCAGTGCCGGGCGCACGATCCGGTCCAGGATCACCGTCGGGCGCATCCTGCGGTAACCACGGGTGGCCGTCAGGATCGCGTCGGACAGCGCGGCCACCGGCAGGAACACCGCCAGCACCCGCAACTGGGCGGCGTGTTCCACGACCAGGTGCGCCGCGGCGCCGCCGGCGGTGGCCCGGGCCAGCGCCGGCGCGCCCATCCAGAGGAGCACGGCCAGGCCCAGCGAGGCGACGCTGACCGGCGTCAGACCGGTCCGCAGGCACGCCCCGAGCAGGTGCGCCTGACCGGTGGCCCGCAACCGGGCCGGCCAGTAGACCAGCCCGGTCTGGGTGCCCAGCTTGGCCAGGCCGGCGGTCAGCACGAAAGCCGCCGTGGCGGCGAAGAACGCACCGGCCTGCTCGGTGCCCAGACCACGGGCCACCAGCCAGGTCACCACCACCCCGGTCAGTCCGGCGAAGCCCGCACCGACCAGGTTCGCCAGCCCGCCCCGGGCCACCGCGGCGACCCGGGTGCCGGCGGCCGCACCGCCCCGGACCGGATGCGCGGCCGCGGTGCTGGGCGGCTCCGGCCGGTCGTGGCGCTGGCCGCGGGACACCCCGGGCACCCGGTGGCAGAACTGCTGGTCCACTGTGGTCTGTGGCTTCATCGGCGGCGCCAGAGCGGCGGGCGCCCCAACCACCCCGCCAACTCCTCGTCGTGCGGGGCGAAGTGGGTACGCAGGTCCCGGCGTACCGACTCGTCGAGCGCCGACGCGCGCGGGCGGGCGTTGTGCCGTTCGAACGGCGGGTAGTCCAGCTTCGGCAGGCCCAGGAAGGTGAGCAGCTCGTCGTAGACCGGCTCCGGTTCGGCGAAGAACCGCTCGCTCTCCACCACGTGGATGCGTTCCCGGCCGACGGCCGCCGCCAGCTTCGCCAGGTAGCGCGCGTACTCGCCGCGGGCCCGGTAGGCGTGGTGCTGGTGGCTGAAGCTGTAGTACGCCGGATCCGCCGCCAGCCGCTGCTCCTCCCGGTGCAACCGGGCCGGTTCCAGCGTCAGCGCGGTCGCGAACGAGCGCTCGGTCTCGAAGCCCCGGGCCACCTCGTGGGCGTGCTGCGAGTACGCCCGCTCGACCGGGTCGCGGACCAGCACCACCAACCGGGCGTCCGGCAGGTCGCGGGCGATCCGGGCGGCCGCCTGCGGGTGGTACATGTAGTACGGGCTGGACTCGAACGCCTGCGCCGGCACCCCGACGCGCTGCCGGACCTTCAGCGCGGTGCGGCGGGTCGGGAAGTGTCCCCGGTACCACGACATCCCCCGGTGGTACGAGGTGTCGAAGTAGTGCACCCCCTTGTGCAGCACCGCCTTGAGCACCGCCGGGTGCGCCGCCAGGGCCCGGTACAGCGAGGTGGTGCCGCAGCGCTGCCCGCCGCAGATCAGAAACGACGGCAGCATCCGCCTCGGCGCGGTCAACCGCCCGTACGAGCGGGAGCCGAGGTGCACGACCCGCTTCACCGGCGTGGGGATGTTTGCGATCTTCACAACGGCTCCTCGGTTCGCGACTGCGGGGCTCGCTTCGCTCGCTGTCCGCGCTTCACAGGCCCGCCACGCGGCGGATCAGGACCGGCAGCAGCCAGGTGCCCAGCACACCGAGCCGGGCACCCGCCTCGGCCTGCCGGTCGGTGAGGTATCTGGTGGCCAGGTCGACCAGGTAGAGCAGGGCGGTCAGCTCGCGCGCCGCGGGCGCCACCTCGAACGGCGCCAGCAGCTCACCGGCGCGCCGGACGGTCTCCTCGACCGCGTCGGTGGCGTCCGGGGTGGCCTGGATACGGCGCTGCAGTTCGTAGTGCACCGCGTCGAAGCCGACCGGAACGTCGCGGGCGAACCGTTCCCAGTCCCACACCAGCAGGCTGTCGGCGACGCTGGCCATGTTCCACGGCGCCCAGTCGCCGTGCCAGGCCCCGAACCGCACGGTCGTGTCGCCGGCGCGGGCGGCCAGGGCCCGGGCGGCCTGGTCCAGGGTGGCGCCCTCCGGCCGGTCGGCGACCCCGGCCAGCCGGTCCCGCAGCGTCGCCCAGTACGGGCTGGTGGTCAACCCGTACTGCGCGTACCCGCAGCAGCCGGCCAACTCCACCATGGCCGCGCTCAGCCGCCCGTCGGCCAACGGCGCGCGGGGCTGCCACACCGGCAGCGCCGACTGCACCAGCACCTGCAGCCCCCGCCACTGCCCGGCCAGCAGCACCCGGGGCACCGTGAGCCGGCGCAGGTCCAACCGGGACAGTGTGGTCAGGGCGTTCGTCTCGGCCCGGACCAGCTGATGGGTCAGCGGTCCGATACCGAGCTTGGCGAAGCCGAAGGTGTCCCCGTCGGGGGTGATGAGCTGCAGCACCGGCTTGCGGTTGGCCCGCGCCGGACCGATGTGGACGCTGACCGCCAGGTCGGTGTCGAAGTGGGTGCGCAGGTAGCCGTCGATGGTCTGGTCGACCGGCCCGTACACCCGGACCCGGTCGCGCAGCAACAGCCCGGACGCGCCGGAGCGCAGCGCGGCCACCACCGCGTCGCGTTTGAGCCGCGCCACCCGCGACTGTGGCTCGGCGTAGCGGCGTACCGCCGCCGCGGCGACCCGTCGCGAACGGGCGGGCACCAGCAGCCGGGGGCGGTTGGCGTCCGGGACGACGAGGTACTCGACCACCGGCTCACCGGCGCCCTCGTCGTCGACCCGGCACGGATGCGGGTAGAGCAGCGCCAGGACCTCCTCGAGGTACCGCGCGCGCAGGGCCGCGTCGCCGGACCGCAGTCCCGCCGGGGCGGTGCGTACCGGACTCACGACCGGGCCCCGCTGGCGACGGCGACGCCGAGGGCCGCGGTGCCGCCCGGTGCGGCGCCCTCCGGCCCGGTCCGGTCAAACAGCTCTTCCATAGTCTTCCCCGTCTCGTGCGACTCGTTGCGCCACAGCAGTGCGTAGGCCAGGAACATGAAGGCAAGGGGGGTGAACAGCGCGTTGTACCAGAGCATGGCCGCGAAGGACCCGACGATCGCGCAGCTTCCGGCCACCCCGATCGGGGTACGGTCCCGCCGGAAGCGCCACATCCCGTAGCCGAAGAACCCGAGGTACGCGACGGTGCCGACCAGACCGTGGGCGTAGATCACCTGCCACAGCTGGCCGTTGCCGCCCACGGTGAAGTTGCCGCACCGCTCACAGTTGGCCCGCTCGCCGACGGTGATGGAGTTGCGTCCACCGATCGTCGTGCGGGTGGATCCGAAGCCGATCACCGGCGACTCGGCGATGCCGGCGATCGCCCGTTCGACCAGGAACGAGCGCACCCCGTTGGACTTTCCGTTGTCCAGCCGGGCCGTGACGATCTCGCCCAACGGCGTGACCGGCAGCGCCACCGCGATCGCGGCGGCGGCCGCGGCCACCGCCGCCAGCGGCCACCGGCGCCCGGCCAGGGCGTAGCGCACCGCCACGTAGGCGGCGATGACCCCCAGCCCGACCCACAGGCCCCGGTTGAGCGAGTACACCGCCGGCACCACCGAGGCGGCGAGGCAGAGCAGCACCAGCAACCGGACCCGAAGCCGGGCGGGGTGTCCGTCGAGGCGGCCCCAGCCGACGACGATCAACCACCCCACCAGCAGGCAGAAGTTGTTGCCCCAGGTGTTGGTGTATCCCCACGGCGCGGCCGGGCGCGGACTCGGCCGCCCGACCAGGTCCATCACCTGCGCGGCGTACGGGTGCACCAGCGACTGGACGAAGCCCTTCTCCCGGATGCCCGACGGCAGCAGCAACTCCACCGGTGAGGTGAACGCCAGGTTGCCGGCGACCATGCCGATCACGCCGCCCACGACGGTCACCACGAACAGCCCGCCGAGCAGCCGCACCAGTCGCCGTCGGGGCAGTTCCCGCTCGCTGAGGTTGCCGGCGAAGACCAGCAGTACGGTCAGCGCCAGGTAGCCGGTGAGGCGGAACACCACGCCCACCATCCGGTCGTCGGCCCGCTCCGGAACCGTGCCGGCGGGGTCGGCGCCCAGGGCCGCGATGCTGACCACCACGGCGAGCAGGAACAGTGCCCACAGCCCGAAACCCGGGGGCAACCGGACGGCGCGCCCGGCGGTCTGGGCCCGGATGAGCAGCACGACCATCGGCACGGCCAGGATCGGGAAGATCAGGACGCCCAGGCCCATGGCCCACCACAGCGGGTACAGCAGCAGCAGCCCGGTCAGCGGCCAGGACGGTAGGGCGGTCGACCGGGGCAGCGGCCCACCCGGTAGTGGGCGGTTGCGGGCGCGGCGGCGTCCCACCGGTGGCTGGCCGACCGGCCACCGGCCCACCGGAGCGGGTCCGGCGCTCCGGTGATCGGCCGGTCTGACCGGAGAGGTCACCGGCCGAGTCCGTCGGACTCGCCCGCCCGGTTGTCGCCCGCGCCGAGCCGGCCGTTGGAGAGGTCCAGCGCGGACAGTGAGGCCAGGTCGATGATGGCGGTGTCCTCGTCCCCGCCGTACCCGGAGCGGCCGCCGGGCGGGTTGCCGTTGGCGGAGCCGCCCGGGCCCGGGCGCCGGACGCCGCCGGTGCGTGGCGGCACGACCGTCGTCACGCCGTGCAGCCCACCGGTGTGCATGGTCTGGGTCCGGTCGTTGTCGTGCTCCGGGTGCTCGGCCGCCGGGGTCTGCGCCCGGTCGGCCGGCACGAGCTGGGTGCGGTCGGCGTCGATCTCCGGGCGGCGCTGGCCGTCCTCGGCGGTTTCCGAGGACGGCGCGACGGCCGGCCGGATCGGGGCCATGGCGTCACTGGCCCGGATCGACGCCAACCGGGGCAGCACCACCGCGCCGAGCAGCGGCGTGGCGACCCGACGCAACTGCTCGGCGGCGTCGAGCAGGTCGGGGCGCCGGGCCCGGCGCAGTTCCACCGCGAGGATGGCCGCGTCGGCCAGGCTGGCCAGGCTCTGCGCGTCCGCGCTGCTGGCGGTCGACGGCGCCTCGATGACGATGTACCGCACCTGGCGGCGCATCACCTCGAGGGTCTCGCGCAGGCCGCGCGACTGCATCAGCCCGCCGGCGGTGGCCGCGCCGCCGGTGGTGATCACCCGCAGCGACGGGATGCGGGGCGCCCGCTGGCTCGCCTCGGCCAGGCCGACCCGGCCGGCCAGCAGCTCGGAGAGCCCGGGGGTGGGCCGGATGCCGAAGATCCGGGCCAGCGGGGCGGCGTCCACCACGCTGTCGGGCAGGTGGGCGCCGATCAGGGCGACCTCGCCGCCGGTGCGGGCCAGCGCGCTGGCCAGGTTGGCGGCGACCAGGGTGGTGGCCGGGCCGCGGCTCACCCCGGTGACCACGATGATCTGGTCTTCCGGTCGCAGGCTGGCCAGCACCTCGTTGCGCAGCCGGTTGAAGACCCGGCCGCCCGGCCCGTACGGCTGCAGGACGTCGTCGAAGCGCGGCACGGTGCGTTCGTCGAGGGCGGCCAGCACGGTGATCCGGGCCCGCTGCCGGACGTCGTTGGCGGTACGGATCCGTCGGTCCAGGCGTTCGCGGACGGCGGCCAGGCCCAACCCGAGCAGGATGCCGACCATCGCGCCGGTGGCCAGGTTCAGGGCGGTGTTCGGGCTGCTGGGGGAGTCCGGCACCCGGGCGTCGCTAATGATCTTGCCGGCGCCGACGGTGGCGGTGGAGAGTTCGTTCAGTTTGCTGGTCAGCCCGTTGAGCTGGTTGAGCGAGTTGTTCCGCTGGCTCTCCAGGTTGGCCCGCTGGGCGCTGTCCGGCGCGGAGCGCGGCAGTCGGTTGTTGACATCGGTGAGCGTGGTGTTCAGCTGTTTGATCTTCGCGGCGAGGACGCCGATCTGCCGGTCGAGGTCGGCCCGGGCGCTCTCCTCCCGGTTGCGTAGGTACGCCTCGGCGAAGGCGTGCGAACCGGCCTGCGCCGCCGCCGGTCCATTGGACTCGTAGGTGACCACCAGCACGGAGGTGTTCGCCGGCACGTCGACCTTGACCCCGCGCGCCAGGTCGTCGGGCGCGGTGGTGGAGCGCAGCAGGGCGGCGGCGCCGGCGGCCACGGCCGTCGACCTGACCAGTTGCGCCTCGGTGTCCAGGTTGATGTCGCCCTTGGTTCGGCCGCCCACCACGTTGGTGTCCTGGCCGGCGGGTTGCACCAGCACCGAGGTGGACGACTGGTACACCTTCGGCTGGGCCTGGGTGAGCAGGGTGGCGGCGATGAGGCCGGCGGCCGTGAGCAGGAGCAGGACCCACCAGTGCCGGCGGAGCATCCCGAGGTAGTGGGACAGGTCGGAAGACACCGGGCGAGTCGCATCCATGGGTTTTCGGCGCCCTTTCGGCGATGGTCTCGGGTGGTTGGCCGGGTTTGGGGCTGTTGCCCGCAAAGGGGTGGCTGACCGCCCCCCGAGGGGTAAACGGAGACCGGGCCAGGACGTAACTGCCCCAGCCCGGTCAGGAAGGTTTACCCGCTGTACAGATCGGCTACATCATGACAAATCGGACGTAGCGCGCGACGTGGTCCGCCGCGGCCCCGGCGGGCGCCCCCGTCAGCCCGGCTGGAGCCGGGTCTCCACCCAACCCAACTCGGTGAGGTGGTGCAGCACGGCGTCGACCGCCTCGCTCACCGGCAGCCCGCTCGTGTCCAGCACCAGGTCGGCGTCGGTGGGCACCTCGTACGGGTCGTCGACGCCGGTCATCCCGGTCAGCTGCCCGGCCCGCGCCCTGGCGTAGAGGCCCTTGCGGTCGCGCTGCTCACACACCTCGATCGGGGTGGCCACGTGCACCAGCACGAAACCGGCCCCGGCGGCCACCGCCATCTGGCGGGCCGCCGACCGCGCCGCCGCGTACGGGGCGATCGGGCAACACACCGCCACCCCCCGGTGCCGGCCCACCTCCGCGGCCACCCACCCGATCCGGCGCACGTTGCGGTCCCGGTCCGCCCGGCTGAAGCCCAGCCCGGCGGACAGCTCACGGCGCACCACGTCGCCGTCGAGCAGGGTGACCGTGCGGTCGCCGCCCTCCCGCAGCGTGTCGGTCAAACCCCGGGCGATGGTCGACTTGCCAGAGCCGGACAGGCCGGTGAAGAACACCACCAGCCCCCGGTGCCGTCGCGGCGGACGGGCCCGGGCCAGCTCCTTGGCCACCGCCGGCGGGGTGTGCCACTCCGGCAGCGGAAAGCCCCGGTCGAGCAGGTCGGCGATCTCGTCGGTGGTCAACGCCACCCGCCGGTTGCGCGGGGGGATGTCGTCGCGCCACCGCCACTGCCCGTCCCGGTTGTCGTACGCCAGCTCGCGCGGCACCAGCACCCGGGGGCCCCCGCCGGAGAGCATGTCGCCGGTGGACAACAGGTGGGTCACGCCGTAGGCGCCGGCCACCCGGGCCCGCAGCAGCGCGTCGCGCACCTCGTCGCCCCGGCGGACCAGCGGCACCACCACCAGGGTCGCCGGGGGCATCCGGTCGCGCGCCGCGAAGACCGCGCGGACCAGGGCCTCCGGCGGCAGCCCGTCCGGGCCCGGCTCGGTGACCGGGATCAGGATGAGCAGGTGCGCGGCCAGGGTGCGGGCGGCCTGCGCCACCTGCGCCAGCTGTGGCCGGTGCAACGGCCGGTCCGCCACCACGCCCAGCACCCGTCCCGGCGGCAGTAGCGCCTTGACCTCCGCCGGGGTGCGCCGCAGCCGCTGGAACGGCCCGTGGCCGCCGTCGCCGGCCCGCTGAACCGGACCGGCCACGCCGGACATTCCGGTGCGGGTGGGCCAGGTGTCCGTGACGTCGACCGCGGCGATCGGCGCGCCCTCCGGATCGGTCAGCAGCAGTGCCCGGCGCCGCGGGTCGTCCAGCGCCAGGCCGGCGAGCAGCTCGGTCGGCACCTCCAGCGTCACCGGCACCGACCAGGACGTGCCGTCGGCCAGCTGCCCACGGCGGGCCAGCGCCGCCAGGTCCGCCCGGGTCAGGAAGCCGGTCAGCGGGGCATACGCCCCGCAGAGCAGCAGTTCCAGATCGGCCAGCTCGTACGCGCGCGGCGTGTACGCCGGCGCGTCACGCAACACGTCGTCGGGCAGCACCCACCCGTTCATGACACCCCCAGCAACCGACAGGTCAACAGTTTCGCAGTACCCCGGCCCCGGGTCGAGCGGGGCTCGGCATTCCCCGGTGCTCGGATGATCTCGTCCGGGTGAACACGGACGGTACATGTCTCGTTCGCAGGAGTGACATCCCGGTCGTCGTACTTGAATAGAAGCGCCGGACCCCGGCCGGGCCGGACACCGTCGCGTGTCCGCCCGAAACGCGAGAGGAATGCTCCGGCATGCACCGTCGTTCGTTGCGCGTCACGCCCGTCCGAGTCGTCGCCGTGTCCCTGGTGGCCATCATGCTGTCGTCCAGCGCCATCACCTGGACGCTCACCGCAGGTGCCAACCAGGACCTGGCGGCCGCAGCCACCGGGGGCCAGCCGGAACCCGGAGCGGCCTGGAGCCGGGGCGAGCGCCCCGAGTTCGCCGGCACGCTGCCCGACGCGACGCCCGCGCCGGACGCCCCGGACGCCCCGGGCACGACCGGCGCCCCCGGCCCGCTGGCCGTTGCGGCGGTTGCGGGCGGCTCCCCCCGCCCCGACGCTCCCGCGGCGCGCGGCGCGCGACCGGCGGCCCGACCCGGGCCGGTAGCCCCGCCCACCTGGCGGGCCCCGGCACCGACCACCGGCGGCTGCCGCACCGGGCTGAAGTTGGTCCCCACCTGCGGCGTGCTCTGGGGCGTGGCCGCCGGTGCCCACAGCGATCAGCGGGGGACCCGCGCGTTGCGCGACTTCGAAGCCAAGACCGGCCGCAAGCAGGCCGTCTTCCACGCCTACCACCAGGGCATCAAACAGCTCTTCCCGACCAAGGAGGAGATCTCGTTGGCCCGCGAGCCGGGCCGGGAGCGCGTGCTGCTGCTCAACTGGAAGCCGCAGATCGCCTGGGGCAGGATCGCCAAGGGCGACCCCAAGGTCGACGCGTACCTGGACCGGCTGGCCGCGCACATCAAGCGCAACTATCCGGAGGAGTTCTTCTTCACCGTCCACCACGAGGCGGAGAACAACGTCCGGCACGGCGCGGGGTCGGGTTACACCCCCCGGGACTACGTGGCGATGTACCGCTACGTCATCAAGCGGCTGCGCGCCCGGGGTGCGCACAACGCGGTCAGCGTGCTGGTCCACATGGGGTACGTCAAGCTGACCAGCCAGCCCTGGTTCGAGCAGCTGTACCCGGGCAACGACGTGGTCGACTGGATCGGCCTGGACACCTACGCCTACAGCGACCCCGGCTACGGCCACGGCGACTTCGCCGAAATGCTCAACCGGCGTTCCTCCCAGCGACCGCACTGGCCGGGGTTCTACAACTGGGCCGCGAAGCGCTTCCCGCACAAGCCGTTCATGCTGGCCGAGTGGGGTGTCTGGCACTCGAAGCGCAACCCGCACCACAAGGCCGACTTCTACCGCAAGGTCGGGCAGCAGATCGCCCAGTTCCCCCGGATCCGGGCGATGGTGCACTTCGACACGCCGCGTGACCAGTCCGGGCGCGACTCCCGGGTCGACTCCAGCAAACCGGCGCTGGCCGCGTACCGCCGGCTCGGGGCGCTGCCGGTCTTCCAGGTCAAGGTACGCCCGAACCGGCCGTCCTGACCCGGGTGCACCCCGACGGGGAGTTCAGGGCCACGCCAGGGTTGCACCTGATCCGATAACGGGCTTGCAGTCCCTACGCTGAGCGACGTGACCCTGATAGCGACCCAATCGCTGACGAAGACGTACGGCGGGCGCGTGACCGCGCTCGCCGACCTGACGCTCAACGTCGAGCCCGGAATCATCGGGCTGGTCGGCGCCAACGGCGCCGGCAAATCCACCTTCATCAAGATCCTGTTGGGGTTGCTCAGCCCCACCAGCGGTCAGGTCCGGGTGCTGGGGCTGGACCCGACCACCGACACCGAACGGGTCCGCGCCCGGGTCGGTTACATGCCCGAACACGACAGCCTGCCGCCCGAACTGTCGGCCGCCGAGTTCGTCACCCACCTGGGGCGGATCAGCGGCCTGCCCCGCCCGGTGGCCCGGGAACGGGCCTCCGAGTCGCTGCGCCACGTCGGCCTGTACGAGGAGCGGTACCGCCAGATCGGCGGCTACTCCACCGGCATGAAACAGCGGGTGAAGCTGGCGCAGGCGCTGGTGCACGACCCGGACCTGCTGCTGCTCGACGAGCCGACCAACGGCCTGGACCCGGCCGGGCGCGACGCGATGCTGGCCCTGGTGCAGCGGATCGGCACCGAGTTCGGCATCTCGGTGGTGGTCTGCTCGCACCTGCTCGGCGAGGTCGAGCGGATCTGCGACGCCCTGGTGGCGATCGACGGGGGCCGGCTGCTGCGCGCCGACCGGATCTCCGCCATGACCACCGCCCGCGACGTGCTCGCCGTCGAGGTCAGCGAGGGCACCGACGAACTCGCCACCCGCCTCGGTGAGATCGGCCTGCCGGTGCACCGGGAAGGCCGGCTGCTGCTCGTCCCGCTCGACGACGAGGCGACCTACGACCGGATCCTGGCCGCGGTGGTCGACCTGGACCTGCCCCTGCACCGCCTCGACCAGCGCCGCCACCGCGTCGCCGAACTCTTCGCCACCAGGGAGACCGCCGATGTCCACTGAGACGGGTGTCATCCACGACATCGGATACCAGCGGTACACCGGCCCACGGCTGGGCCGCCGGCACGTGTTCGGCGCGCTCTACGTGCACGGCCTGCGGGCCGCCTTCGGGCTGGGTCGCAGCGCCAAGGCGAAGATCTTCCCGTGGCTGGTGATCGGGATCGTGGCGCTGGTGGCGGTCGTGGTGGCCGCGATCCGCTCCCAGACCGGCCTGGTGCTGATGACCTACGCCCAGTTCGCCGACGGGCTGAGCTGGCTGATCCTGTTCTTCGTGGCCATCGTCGCCCCCGAACTGGTCTCCCGGGATCTGCGCGCCGGCGTCCTGCCGCTGTACTTCTCCCGACCGCTGCGGCACACCGACTACGTGGCGGCGAAGTTCGCCGCCCTGGTGTCGGCCGTGTGGCTGCTGCTGGGCGGCCCGCAGCTGATCATGTTCCTGATCGGCGCGTTCACCACCAAGACCGGCATGAACGGGGTCTGGAACGAATTCCTCGACCTGCTGCCGGGTCTGCTCTACGCCGGGCTGTGGGCCGTGGTGTTCGCCGCCATCGGCCTACTGGTCGCCTCCCTGACCGGCAAGCGCGCCTTCGCCGCCGGCGGCATCGTCGCGGTCTTCCTGATGACCACCCCGGTGGTCGGGGTGTTTTCGGTGCTGCCGTCCACCACCCTCAACCACCTGGCCGGCCTGTTCAGCCCGCCGTCGCTGGTGCAGGGGGTCGGCGCCTGGGTGTTCCGCGACTGGCTGGTGACCGAGGCTGAAAGCGGCATCGGCATCGGCGGGTTCGGACCGATCTACGCCGTCGTGGCCATCGCCCTGGTGGCCCTCTGCGTCACGCTGCTGCTCCTGCGCTATCGGAAGGTGGCCTCGTCATGACGACGGTAGAGCTACGCAACGTGTCCCGCTGGTACGGCAACGTCGTCGCCGTCAACGACGTCACCATGAGCCTGGAGCCCGGGGTGACCGGCCTGCTCGGGCCGAACGGCGCCGGCAAGACCACCGTGCTGCACATGATGGCCGGCTTCCTGGCCCCGTCCCAGGGCACGCTCACGGTCGGTGGCGAGTCGTCCTGGCGCAACCCGGCCGTCTACCGCACGCTGGGTCTGGTCAGCGAACGCGAGGCGGTGCACAGCTTCCTCACCGCGCAGGAGTTCGTGCTGGCCAGCGCCAGGCTGCACCAGCTGCCGGATCCGGAGGCGGCGGCCCGCCGGGCGCTGGAAATGGTCGAGATGACCGACGCCCAGGATCGGCGGATCGGCACATACTCCAAGGGCATGCGCCAGCGCACCCGGGTCGCGGCCGCGCTGGTGCACGAGCCGCAGGTGCTGCTGCTCGACGAGCCGTTCAACGGGATGGACCCGCGCCAGCGGATGCACATGATGGATCTGCTGCACCGCCTCGGCGAGGCCGGCCGGACGATCCTGTTCAGCTCACACATCCTCGAGGAGGTCGAGCAGGTCTCCGGCACCGTTCAGGTGATCGTGGCCGGGCGGCTGGCGGCGTCCGGCGACTACCGCCGCATCCGCCGGCTGATGACCAACCGGCCGCACGTCTTCGCCGTGCACTCCTCCGACGACCGGCGGTTGGCCGTCGCCCTGATGGGGCAGCCGTCGGTGGCCGGCGTCGAGATCGACAAGGTCGGCCTGACCGTACGCGCCGCGGACTACGGCCACTTCACCCGCGTGCTGCCCCGCATCGCGCTGGCCGAGGGCATCCGGGTACGTCGCCTGCTGCCCTCCGACGAATCCCTGGAGAGTGTCTTCTCCTACCTGGTGGAGGCCTAAATGAACGCGACCATTGCCTGGATCACCGCGCGAGGGCTGTTCGGGCGCCGCCGGTTCCTGCTCCTGCTGCCCCTGCCGCTGCTGCTCGTCGGGTTGGCGGTGATCTGCCGCGCGTTCGGGGTGGATCCCGCCCACTGGGGCACCGCGGTCCTGCTCGGCCTGGGCCTGGCGGTCATGCTGCCGGTGATCGCCCTGATCGTCGGCACCGGCGTACTGGGCTCCGAGATCGACGACGGCACGATCGTGCACATCCTCACCAAGCCGTTGCCCCGCAACCAGATCATCCTCACCAAACTGGCGGTGGCCGCCGGGGTCACCGCGGTCACCGCGGCGGTGCCGCTCTACATCGCCGGGGTGCTGGCCGACTCCGTCCGGCTGGGGTTGGGGCTGGCCGTCGCCGCCGTCGTCGGGGCGGTGGTGTACTCGGCGTTCTTCCTGCTGCTCAGCCTGATCAGCAAGCGTCCGGTGCTGTTGGGCCTGGTCTACGTGCTGGTCTGGGAGGGGCTGCTCGGCAACTTCGTGGCCGGCACCCGGGTGCTGTCGATCGAGCAGTACGTCATCACGATCGCCGACCGGATCGCCCCGACGGGGCTGCTGCCGACCAACGTGTCGCTGCCGGTGTCGCTGGTGATGGCGGTGCTGTTCACGATCGCCGGCGTGGTGCTGGCGACCGACCGGCTGCGCTCGTTCAGCGTCGCCGGCGAAACCAGCTGACGGCGGGCCCCACCCCGGGACCCGGGGTTGTCCATCGCGTGACGCCCGCCCAGCACTCCTGCTGGGCGGGCGTCACGCGCTGGGCGCCCGCGCCGGGCG
>DASVVF010000210.1:0-1824 GCA_036386695.1 Catenuloplanes sp.
GCTCGGCCCTGCGGCCGCTCCTCGGCAATGCGGTCGCAGTGCTGCGCTACACCGCGCGCAGCGGAGCGCAGATCACCTTGCCGGTACAGGTAACCCACGACCGTGGGCGAGTCGTGGTGCTGGTGGGGCACGCGGACAAGAAGCAGTGGTGGCGGCATTTCACCACCCCGGCCGCCATCGAGGTGTGGCATGACGGGCAGTGGCGCTGCGGAACCGGCACCGTGGTGATCGGCCGTGACGGAGACGCCGCCAACGCGTACCGGCGTGCCCATCCGCGCCTCACGGTGCCCGCGAATGCCATGTTCGTCCTGGTCACCTTCCGGGAGCCACTTGCCGCAGGGGGGCCGTTGCGCGGCCGTCGACTTGCACGGGCCTGGTTCTGAGTCGTCACCCCTGCCGAGACGCGGTCGCCGGGGGCGCCGGCGCGCTGATCGCCGCCGCCAGCGGCGGTCGTTGTCGCGTCGCTGCCCGCCGCAGGAGCGGTCGAAGGCGCCATCTCACAGGGGCAGGCGCCCACGGGGTCAGGCCCACCGTGCTGCGGCACGCACCGCCGGGACCGGTCGCGGCGGCGATGGCGTACGCACCGGGGTGGACGAACCGGTGCCGGGCCTGTCCGTATAACCGGTCGGTCGCCGCTACGGCGTGTGCCGCTGCGCTGGCGTAGCGTCCGTTACCTGATCCATACCCCGGTGGCTGGCGGAGTCAGGCAGGCCCCGCAGTGGGGCCGTCTGGCCCTGACTGCCCGGCGGCGTCGGGTGCAAGCTCGAATCATGAAGACGAACGAGCGTGATCGACTGCTCGGCGTGGGCCTGCTGCTGCTCGGCGCGGCTGTCGCCGTCGTGGCGGTGTTGGGCCCGCTGATGTTCAAACTGCTGCGCTACCGCACGTCCGCCACCAGCGTGAACCAGATCCTCGGCGGGGACGCCGCCGTGTTGCTGATCGTCGTGCCGGTCACCATCGCGGTGGGTGTGCTGGCGCTCCGCAGGCATCCGGCGGCGCCGGTACTTGCCCTCCCACCGTCCATCTTCGTGGTCTACACCTACACCCAGCTCATCGTCGGCAACGAGTATCTGCGTCTGCCAGGCAACGTCGAACGGTTCTTCCCGCTGATGCTCGGCGTCTTCATCCTCGCCGGCGCGATCGCGATCCGGTCATGGAGCAGCGTCCCGGCGGCGCAGTTGCCACCCACCACGGCCAGCGCAGATCGGGTCGCCGGTGTCCTGTTGCTGGTCATCGCCGCGTTCGTGGTCGTGGGCCTGCACCTGCCGAGCTTCGTGGACGCGATACGCGATCAACCGACCGCGGTGCAGTACCTGTCCAGCCCGACACCATTCTGGTTGGTCAAGCTCATGGATCTGGGCATCATCGTCCCCGGCGCGGTCGCCGTGGGGATCGGCGCCTTGCGCCACCGGGAGTGGGCTCGCAAGCCGGTGTACGCGATCCTCGGCGCCTACACCCTGATCGGCGCCTCGGTCGCCGGGATGGGGATCACCATGAGCCTGCGCGACGACCCGGACGCGTCCATGGCGACCCTCGTCGGCATGACGTTGCTGGCCGTGCTGCTGACCGCGGTGACCTGCTACGTCTACCGGCCCTTGTTCCGCCGCGCCGGGGCCCGATCCGGGCCGTCCGCGCCCGGCGTCTCCGCGCCGGCACACCTCGAGAGGAGCACCGTATGACGAACCTTGCAGATGCTCACGCCGCGTCCGACATCCGCGAACCGGCGGGCACCATCACCAACGGCCAGGTCATCTCCGGGCCGCTCACCATCGTCCCGATCAGAAACGGGAAACGGACCATCGGTGCGTACATCGTGTCCCGGGA
>DASVVF010000211.1:0-6020 GCA_036386695.1 Catenuloplanes sp.
GGCGGGACCGGGAGCTGAGGCGGGATCCGGCTCGGGGCCAGCCAGGAGGTACACCCGGTTGACGTACGGATCGGCGTCGGACAGCTCCAGGTCGGACCGCACGCTCGGCGACGGCGCGGGCTGGGGTTCCGGTTGCGGCCCGGGCTCGGGTACGGCGGTCGGTTGCGGATCGGGGTAACCGGTCCAGCGGCCGGGCGGGTGGCCGGCCAACGGTAGCGGCTGCCCGTCAGGCCCGATGACCATCGCGTCGACGCAGGCGACGTCGGTGTACAGCGGAGTGTTCTCGGAGATGAGACCGCTCTGCGGGTCCACGTACAGGATGGTGCCGTTCTGGTTCAGCGCCGCCCAGGCGTGCGCGCCGCCACGGGACCAACTGTGGATGACGAACGCCATCGAGCCGTGGCCACCGGCCAACAGTTGGTGGTGCAGATTGCCGTACGCCTGGCCGACCGCCTGTTGGGCGTACCCGGTGGGCCAGCCGGCGGTGTCGGGCAGCAGGCCCTGGTAACGCCCGCCGGTCAGGTCCTCCGCCCGCCGGGGGCCACCCTCCTCGCCGCCCAACGGCCGCTGAATGTCCCCTTCGGCGTAACAGTCGAAGGTACGCGGGGCGGAGACCCTGGGTCGCCCGTGCATCCACGTCTCGTACAGGGAGAGGACGCAGTCCTGGCAGTTGATCGACCGGGTGGGGTCCGCGCCCGGCCCACCGTCGTTGGTGTACTGGAACCAGTCGCCGTCGCGCGGGTCGGCCGTTCGCAGGATGGTGCCGTAGCCGTCGCGCGGCATGGCCCATTCGAGATCACGTTGGTGCAACGCGAGCGGCGGCCTCAGCCCCCCGTGCTGACCGTACGGGCGGGTCCGGTCGACGGTAGGCGGCACGTCGGCGCCGGTGAGCGCCGACACCGTGCCGGTTTCCACGGGGCCGGCGCTGAGCAGCCCGTGGTCGGTGTTGATATCGCGCCACCGCGCCGGGTCGACGTCCACCTGTGCCGGGACGACGGTCGCCGCCAGGATGGCGTCCGCCTGGGCGTCGAAATAGTTGGCCCAGGACTGCTGGTGCTGCGCCTCCTCCCGCCACTGTCGGGCCAGCACCGGGTCACGGTTCTGGTCGTAGAAGGTAGCCCAGGTGCGGGCGTCGTCGGCATGTTGCTGATGCCGGCCGGCCTGTTGCAGCAGCGGCGCGGCCTCGTCCCGTCGCCGCACGGATTCATGGTCGGTGCGGACCTGTCCGAACCGGCCGGCGTAGCCGTCGCGCTGCGACTGTTCCGGATGGGGGGTCACCGGCGGTGGCGGGGACGCGGGGAGGTCGGCCTGCGGCGGGGCCGGCGGCGCCGGTCCAGCAGCCGGATCGGTGGCGCCCGGCCGGGACGGCGCGGCCCCCGACGGTTGTGATCGGCGCATCTGCCGTTGTGATCGGCTGATCTGCCCCGGGCCAGCCGTGGTCGGCGCGGAGCTGATCGGCGCGGAGCTGATCGGCGCGGAGCTGATTGGCGCGCCCGGGTCGGTCCGGGCCGGTCGGGGGGTCGCCGGAAGGGCCGTGGAATGGGCCACCGGGGTCGCGGTGGACGTACCGACGGTCGCGGTTGGTCCGAGCGGAGGCGGGGCCGTACCGGCGTAACCTGCCAGGCTTGCCGTCGTCGCTCCGGGAATGCCCGGCGGTCCGGCGGTGGGGCCCGGGCCCGCGGGTCCGCCACCGACCTGGACCGGGGACCCTCCGGGCGGGCCGGCGGTGTCGATCGATGCCGGCATGGCACCCGACATCCCCACACCCGGCGGACCGGTTGTAACGGTCAGGCCAGTGGAACCGGTCAGGCCAGTGGAACCGGCCGGACCAGTGGAACCGGCCAGACCAGTCGAGCCGGTCAGGCCAGTCGAGCCGGCCCACCCGACGGAACCGGGCGACGCGCCGGCGGGCAGCTCGGCAGCGCTCACCGAGCCGGCCAGGCCGACCCGCGACTCTGCCGGCGCAGCGCCGACCCCGGACGAGGAGGCGACAGGCGCGGGAGAGGACGCCGGGTCGACGTCGGTCCGGTAGGGGCGGCCGGCCGGCGATGCGTCACCGGTCCGCTCCGCGTCGCCTGACCGGACCGCGTCGCCTGACCGGACCGCATCGCCTGACCGGACCGCATCGCCAGGAGCGACCGCATCGCCAGGAGCGACCGCACCGGCAGGCGACGAGGTAGCGGATGACGGGGTAGCGGGCGACGAGGTAGCGGGCGGAGAAGCTGCGGGCGAAGAGGCGGTGGGCGGTGACGGATCCGGCACGGCGGACAGCGGGCCGGCCGATGATCCGGCCGACGGTACCGATGTCGCGTCGGCCGGGGCCGGGGCCGGGGCACCGGACCAGGACCCGGCCGCGGCTGGCGGGCCCGCAGCGGCCGGTACGGCGGCCGGGGGGACGGCGGCCGGGACCGCCGAGGGCGATCCGGACGGCGGATCGTGCAGCGCGGAGGTCTGCCCGGCGAGGCGCTGGTGGAGCAGATCCGTTGTCTGGGTGTTCACCGCGCTGCGGGCGCCTGAGCTGGCGGCCAGGCCGGCGTCGTCGAGCCCGGGCAGTCCGCCACCGGTGGCCAGTCGGGCTGCGGCGTCGGCGATGACCTCGCCGCCCATCCCCCGGCCGACGTTCTCGGCGAACCGGCCGCTCCTGCTGGAGGCGCGCCGCCCCAACCCGACAACGGACGCCGCGGACCCGCCGGCCAGGCCACCCACCGCCGACTGGCCGAGTGAGTGCAGGTCCAGGTCGTCGCGGCGGCCGTTGGAGAGCTGGTACGTCTGGGTGGCGAGGTCGATGCCGACCTCCTCGCCGGCCTCCTTGAGCCCTTCGCTGCCGGCGCGTCGGGCGAAGCCCTTGAGCCCCTGCTCGGACGCCTGCTTCGCGGCTTTCTCGGCGACCTCCTTGACACCCTTGTTGATGGTCTTGCGGGCGAGCTGGGCGATGAGTTTCCGGAAGATGGCCTGGATCGCCAGCCGGGTGACGGCGATGGCCGCCGCGGCGGCCGGCGATGCCGCACCGAGGGTGAGGACCACGGCGACGGTGAGGGCGAGCAGCTCGACGACGAGCAGGCCGACCTCGATCCAGATTTCGATCTTGGCGCCTTCGATGTCGCAGCCGCACTCCTCGACCAGTTTTCCGACATCGTCGCTGACGGTCAGGAGGAGGTTGAGAGCCGACTCGTCGCCCTCGGCGACCTTGCGCCAGGCGTCCTCGAAGGCCTGCGCGACCAGGCCGGTGCCGCCGTACCCGGAGATCACCTCGCCGGCGGCCCGCAACGCGTCGTCGCGCGGGCCGACAAGTGCCTGGGCGACCGCGAACCACTGGTCGGCGAGGTCCCAGACCGCCTTCTCGTTGCCTTCGGGCCATTCGACGCCGACGGCCAACTCCAGGCCGTCGTAAACCCAACCGGGTACGTCCCAGGGCAGCAGGTCCAGCGGGTGCGGGATCGGGCTGGGCAGAACACTCATGGACGGGTGCCCCGGATGCGCTGCCCGTTCTGCGTGTCGGTCCCGACCGAGTTCGACACCGAGGTGACCACGGCGCCACCGAGGCCTTCGACGTAGTGGCCCACGCTGCTCCACGCGGCGAGGATCGAGCGTTCGATGTCCCGGTAGTTGCGCTCGAACGCCGCCCCGATCTCGTCGTCGCCCCACGGGCGGGCGGCGCTGGCCGCGGCGATCTGGTTGCCCAGGCCGTCGCGCTGACCGGTGAGCTGCCGGCCGGCATGGGTCAGATCACGCCCGCCGCGGTCGGCGGTCACCGGGTCGAGCCGCAGCTCCCCGTCACTCATCGTCCATCATCCGTCGGAGGGTCGCGTCGCCGCGGTTCAGCAGGGAGGAGAGGTTGCCGTCCTGGAGGAAGTCGGCTGTGCCGGTCCCCGCCGGGAGGTAGCCGCGGACCAGATCCTGCACGCCGACGGCGGCCGCGGCGGCGGCCTTCCGTACCGTTGTGGTGATCTTGTGGGCGAGTCCGTCGGCGTCGTGGTGGCGGTAGACGCGCGGGTCCAGTGCCAGCCTGACCAGCTCTCCACGGGGGCCGACGGTCGCGGTGACGTCGCCGTCGTCGGACGTCGCGGTGGTCTCGAAAGCGGCCAGCCGCTGCTGCAGCTCGTCCAGGCCGGACCGCAGGCGTTCGTACTGCCCGAAGACCTCGTCGAAGCGGGCGCGCAGGGCGCGGTTGACGTCACGGTCCGCGCTCCGGGTCACCGCACATCCTCCTCACCGTGGGTACGCAGCACCATACCGGCCGCCGTCCGCCGGTGTGGTCCGGTAGTTTCGGCACCGCGCAGGCCCCCACATCAGGAAGGCACGGCCCATGATCAGCCGGCAGGAAGCCGAGGACGTCGCCACGGTGTGGGCCCGCCGTGAGTCCGACCGCCGTGGGTACGAGTGCTCGCCCGAGCTGCGTGAGTTCGACCTCGGCTACCTGGTGTGGTCTCGGCCGCCCGCCGGGGTCCTTCCGGTGCCCGGCGACGGGACTCCCACCGTCATCGACCGGGAGACCGGTGAGCTGTCGAGCTGGCCGGCGCTGCCGCCGGAGGCGGTGCAGGAGCAGTACCGTCGCCACCGGGCCCGCCGGGGCGCGGTGGTGCGCACCGCCGATCCCGCGGTGGAGCTGCGCCGCGACACTGCCCGGTCGCCCACCCCGGGCACGGCCGCGCATCTGACCGCCGGCGGGGGTGAGTTGTTCGTGGCCCGCGGCGCCAAGGGCGACCAGGGGCTGCGCCACCACCCGTTGGTCCGTGACTACCTGGACGACCTGCCGATCGGGCAACTGACCCGGGGTGGCGACCGCCACGCGGAGCTGCTCGTCGTGTCGGACGCGCTGCACGAGTACGACCGCCGCCGTGGCGCCGCCGGCCAGCCGCCGCTCTCCTATGAACAGGCGCGTGAGCTGTTGACCGGGGCGGCGTTACAGATCTTCCGGGTACGCGAGCCCGGCGATCCCCGGGGTGGGCCAGCGGAACGGCCGTGCGAGTCGTGCATCCGGGCGCTTGTCTACTTCGGAGTGCTGCCCTGGGTGGAGCTGACGCACACCGAGGAGTGGTCACACGGCCGGCTCGGGCTGGCCCCGCCGCCGATGCCGATGCCGGTGCTGGAGCCGGGCCGGTTCCCGCCCGGGGTCGGCGAGGCGCTGTTCGAGAGCGGGTGGCGGCCGAGCTTCGCCAACGAGGGGTACGCGATCGCCGCGATCCAGCGCACCCTGCCGGTGGTCGGCCGAAGGCACCGGCACGAGGTTTTCCCGGCGGCGCACGAGGCGCTCAGCGCCTTCCCCAGTGTCGAGTCTGGACGGCGGGGCCCCGGGGAGCGGAGTTGGATCCGCCGGTTCTCCGTCAACCCGGTGGAGGCGGCGCACAGCGCGGACACTCTGGCCGACTTCTCGGCCGTGCTGGGCAGCCGGTTGTTTCCGGTCGGCACGGAGGGCGGGGACAGCATCCTGGCGGTGGACGAGCACGGCCGGGTCTTCGCCCTGGATCAGGCCGGCGAGTGGTTCCTGGGCGACGACATCGAGACGGCGCTGATCGGTCTGCTGCTGGGCCGGGGAGCGGCCCGGGTGCACGACGACGGCAGGTGGTGACCGGCCACCGGCCCCGGGTCGGCCGCTCATCGGCGCCGCCGCCCCGCCGTGCTGACCAGCACCAGCAGGACCGAGGTCAGGAACATGGCGGCGCCGATCACGTTGACCTGCGGGGGGATGCCGCGCTGCGCCGCCCCCCAGACGTACATCGGCCACGTGGTCATCGTGCCGCTGGTGAAGTTCGTGATGATGAAGTCGTCGAAGGAGAGCGAGAAGGCGAGCAGGGCGGCGACGGTGATCCCGGGCAGGGCCAGCGGCAGGGTGACCCGCCGGAAGGTCTGCCACCCGGTGGCGTACAGGTCCATCGCGGCCTCGACGAGGTGTGGGTCCAGGCCGGCGAGCCGCGCCCGGACGGTCACCACCACGAACGAGACGCAGAACATCACGTGCGCGATGATCACCGTCCAGAAGCCGAGCGGCACGCCGCCGGCGACGAACAGGGCCAGCAGGG
>DASVVF010000212.1:0-6786 GCA_036386695.1 Catenuloplanes sp.
GCGGCCGCCCCGCCGGCGACCGGAGCCGCGCGGTGCCGGGGCTGCTGTTCCTGACCCGCCAGGGCGGCCGGGTCCAGGCCGCGGCCGGAACCCTGGCCGAGCGGACGGTCCAACGAGGCCAGCAGCGCGTCGCGGCCGGCGCGGATCGGGTCCCGGCCGCTACGGCCGGAGTCGGCGGCGGCGGGCAGGCCGTGCCCGTGGCCACCTCGGCCGGGCTCGGCCCGCGACGGGCCGGGCAGCCCGTGGCCACCCCGCTCGACCGGCGGCTCCTGGCCCAGGATCTGGGTGGGCCGCTCGGCGCAGAGGTACTGCGCCATGTCGTCGTGGGGGGACACCACCTGACGGGCCTTGTCGAGCTCCCAGACCGCCTGGGCGGTGGCCTTGCCGGAGGGCCAGGTGGCGACGATGCGCCAGGTGCCGTCCTCGCGTCGGTACGCGTCCCAGGAGATCTTCTCGGTGTCGATGCCGTGCTGCACCAGCCGGGCGTCGACCACCTCGGCCAGCGGGGCCCCCTTGTCGGAGGTGCGCAGGCGGGTGCGCCGGGCATGCTGGGCGAGCATCGCCCGCTCCTGCAGGACCGGTCCGGCGTAGCGCAGCACCCGGTCGACCGGCACGCCGGCGACGCGGGCCACATCCTCGGCGGACTCGCCGGAGCGGATCCGGGCCTGGATGTCGCGGGGGGACAGCGACGGGGTGACGTCGACGACGGGGGTCGGCGCGGCCAGCGGGGCCGTCGGGGCGCCCGGCTCCGCGTGCAGGGCCACACTGATCCGCTCGTCGATCGGCAGGGCGAGGAGCCGGCCCACCTCGTCGGCGAGCACGAGCGCATGGCCGTCCTCGGAGAGGGCGACGAAGCGTACTGGCCGCATCGCGGTGCCTCCGTCCCGTCGTGCCGGACTGTGCTCCAGAGTCAGCCACACCCGGGGCACCTTTGGAAACAAGGTACGCCCTCGCTTCACCCGATGGGGGTAAGCCACGCCGGCAACCGCCCGCCCCGCCCGGGCGCGTCGCCGGCCACGGCAAGGCCGGCCGACCAGACGCTGGTCGACCGGCCGGCAAGCCGTGCCGGGTGGGGTCAGAGCCGCTCGACGACGTGGTCGACGCAGGCCGTCAGCGCCTCCACGTCGGCCGGGTCGACCGTCGGGAACAGCGCCACCCGCAGTTGGTTGCGGCCCAGCTTGCGGTAGGGCTCGGTGTCGACGATCCCGTTCGCCCGCAGCGTCTTCGCAATCGCGGCGGCGTCGACGCCGTCGGCGAAGTCGATGGTGGCCACCACGTTGGACCGCAACGCCGGGTCGATGACGTACGGGCTGGCCACCGGGGACCGCTCGGCCCAGCCGTAGATCACCCCGGCGCTCTCCGCGCTGCGCTTGGCGGCCCACGCCAGGCCGCCCTGCGAGTTCAGCCAGTCGGTCTGCTCGGCGGCCAGGAAGATGGTGGCCAGGGCGGGGGTGTTGTAGGTCTGCTCCAGGCGGGAGTTGTCGATCGCGGTGACCAGGTCGAGGAAGCCCGGGATGTAACGGCCGGACTCCTTGATGCTGGTGGCCCGGGCCAGGGCGGCCGGCGACATCAGCGCGAGCCACAGCCCGCCGTCGGAGCCGAACGCCTTCTGCGGGGCGAAGTAGTAGACGTCGGTCTCCCGTACGTCGATGTCGAGGCCGCCGGCGGCGGAGGTGGCGTCGACCAGCAGCAGGGCGTCCTCGTCGGCGCCGGCGACCCGCCGGATCGGCACGGCCACGCCGGTGGAGGTCTCGTTCTGCGGGGTGCCGTAGACGTCCACGCCGGCCTCGGCCACCAGCGCCGGGGCGGAGCCGGGATCGGCCTTGCGGATCGTCGGCTCACCCAGGAACGGGGCGGCCTTGACGGCCGACGCGAACTTGGCACCGAACTCGCCGAAGCTGGCGAACTGGGCCCGGTCGCGGACCAGGCCGAAGGTGGCCACGTCCCAGAAGGCGGTGGCGCCGCCGTTGCCCAGCACCACCTCGTAACCGGCGGGCAGGGAGAACAGCTCGGCGATGCCCCGACGCAGCCGGGCGACCTCGTCCTTGACCGTCTTCTGCCGGTGGGACGTGCCCAGGTAGCTGGTGGAGACCCGGGCCAGCGCCTCGACGGCCTCGGGCCGCACCTTGCTCGGCCCACAGCCGAAGCGGCCGTCAACGGGCTTGATGTCGTCGGGGATCCGGATGGTGGGAGCGTCAGCCACGGTGATCGAAGGTCCTTCCGGGTGGGCTGTCAGGCCGCACGAGCGCAGGCGGTACGGGGGCCCGGCGCCGTTGCCGAGGCTCCATCCTCGCACTGCGACCGGTGCCCGTGCCGCCAGGTCCCGCCGCGACCGCTGAGGCGTCGCACACACCGGCGGCACCCACCCGGGCCGGTCGACCCCGGTCCGCCGTGGTCGGGCGGGTGCGCCCTGACCACGCCGGACCGGAGACGGCCTCAGACGCCGTGCGGGATGGCTTCCCAGCCCTCGACCTCCTGCGGCTTGCGCGGGGCGGGGCCCAGGTAGCGGGCCGACGGGCGGACGATGCGGCCGAGCTTCTTCTGCTCCAGGATGTGGGCGCTCCAGCCGGCCACCCGGGCGCAGGTGAACATCGAGGTGAACATGTGCGACGGCACGTCGGCGAAGTCCAGGACCACCGCCGACCAGAATTCGACGTTGGTGGCCAGCACCCGGTCCGGCTTGCGGGCGTGCAACTCCGCCAGAGCGGCCTTCTCCAGGGCCTCGGCCACCTCGAAGCGGGGGGCGCCGAGCTCCTTGGCGGTGCGCCGCAGCACCCGGGCGCGCGGGTCCTCGGCCCGGTAGACCCGGTGGCCGAAGCCCATCAGCCGCTCGCCGCGGTCCAGCACCCCCTTGACGTAGCCCTCGGCGTCGCCGCTGCGTTCCACCCCTTCGATCATGTGCAGCACCCGGGACGGGGCGCCGCCGTGCAGCGGCCCGGACAGCGCGCCGATGCCCGAGGAGATGCACGCCGCGGCGTCCGCGCCGGTGGAGGCCACGATGCGGGCGGTGAAGGTGGAGGCGTTCAGGCCGTGCTCGGCCGCCGAGATGAAGTACGCGTCGACCGCCTTGACGTGGCGCGGGTCCGGCTCGCCCCGCCAGCGCTTCATGAACCGCTCGACGATGGTCTGCGCCTTGTCGATCTCCTTCTGCGGCACGGCCGGCAGGCCCAGACCGCGCGCGGACTGCGCGACGAACGACAGCGCGGTGACCGAAACCCGGGCCAGGTCCTCCCGCACCTGCTGGTCGCTGACGTCGAGCAGCTGGGACAGCCCCCAGTACGGGGCGAGCATGGCCACCGCCGACTGCACGTCGACCCGGATGTCGCCGGAATGGACCGGCACCGGGAACGGCTCGGCCGGTGGCAGGCCCGGGCCGAAGCGGCCGTCGACGAGCAGTGCCCACACGTTTCCGAAGGAGACCTGTCCGATCAGGTCTTCGATGTCGACGCCTCGGTACCGCAGCGCGCCGCCCTCTTTGTCGGGCTCAGCGATCTCGGTCTCGAAGGCGATCACGCCCTCCAGCCCCGGTTTGAAGTCGGACATGTGATTCTCCTGGATCTGATGCGTCCGCGCTGACGGGTGTCCGTGCCGGTGGTGCCGGTGCGAACTCCTTAGGCGACCCTGGCGTTGAGGTTGCGTGTCATCTTGCCTGGCGGGTAACCGATCGAGTGACCCGGCGTACCTGTGCTACACGCGACATCATCCCTGCTGGGTAGGCCGCGGCAAGGGGCAACCCGGCGTAGACAACCCCTGCTGCTGAGGATTCCTCGCAGCTCAGCCTAGTTCCGAGAGGGCTTCGACGTGACCGGAGACACATCTGCGCTGGCCGCCATGCGCCGGGACTACGAGCTCGGAAAAGGGCTGTCCCGGGCCGACCTGGCGGCTGACTGGCCCACCCAGTTCGGCCACTGGCTGGCCGACGTGACCGCCGCCGGGGTGCCCGAGCCGAACGCGATGGTGCTCGCCACCGCCGACCCGCGGGGCCGGCCGAGCGCCCGTACCGTGCTGCTCAAGGGGTACGACCGGCGCGGTTTCGTCTTCTTCACCAACTACGGGTCCCGCAAGGGCGCCGAGGCCCTCACCAACCCGTACGCCAGTCTGGTGTTCGGCTGGTTCGCGGTGCAGCGGCAGGTGGTGGTCTGCGGGGCGGTCGAGCCGGTCGACCGGGCGGAGACCGAGCGGTACTTCGCCAGCCGCCCCCGGGGCTCCCGGCTGGGGGCCTGGGCCAGCCCGCAGTCGCGGGTGCTGCCGGACCGGGCGACGCTGGACGCCGCCTTCGCCGAGGTGGCGGACCGGTACCGCGACGACGAGCCGGGCCTGCCGCCGCCGCACTGGGGTGGGCTGCGGGTGGTGCCCGAGACGGTGGAGTTCTGGCAGGGCCGCCCCAGCCGGTTGCACGACCGGCTGCGCTACCGCCGCCGGACCGGCGGGGACGGGGGCGGCTGGGTCGTCGAGCGGCTGGCCCCCTGACCGCGGGTCGAAGCTGGCCCGTCCGGTACCGCTCTGTGAGCAATCCGTCATGACGGGCACGGGACCCGATATCGTCGCGGCATGAACGTGCAGATGGTGTCGCGCCCGTTGTCCGGAACGCAGTGGAGCATCGCCGCCGAGGGCCATGAGGCCGTCGTGGTGGAGGTCGGCGGCGGGCTGCGCAGCTACCGGGTGGCCGGCGTGGACCGCGTCGACGGGTACGCCGAGGACGAGGCCGCTGTGGCCAGCGCCGGCCAGGTGCTGGCGCCGTGGCCCAACCGGATCCGCGACGGCCGGTACAGCTTCGGTGGGACGGAGCGGCAGCTGGCGCTGACCGAGCCGGTCCGGCACAACGCCATCCACGGCCTGGTGAACTGGACCCCGTGGCACCTGGTCGAACGGACCGACGACGCGGTCACCGTCGAGTGCCACCTGTACCCGCAGCCGGGCTACGCCTGGCCGCTGCTGCTGCGCACCCGGTGGAGCGTCGGCGCCGCCGGCCTGCGGGCCGATCACGAGGTGGTCAACCTCGGCGCCGAGCCGGCGCCGTTCGGCCTGTCCGTGCACCCGTACCTGCGGCTGCCGGGGGTGGCGGTAGACGACCTGACGCTGCGGGTGCCGGCCCGGACCAGGGCGCTGACCGACAGCCGGATGCTGCCGGTGGGGGCGGTGAAGGTGGCCGGCAGTGAGTACGACTTCACCGAGCCGCGCCGGATCGCCGCCGCGGTGCTGGACACCACGTTCGGCGACGTGCAGCGCGACGCCGACGGCACCTCGGCGGTGACCCTGTCGGCGCCCGACGGCACGTCGGTGTCGTTGTGGGCCGACGCCGCGTTCCGCTGGTGGCAGGTGTTCACCGGCGACGCCCTGAGCGGTGCGCGGCGCCGGCGTTCCGTGGCGGTCGAACCGATGACCTGCGCGCCGGACGCGTTCCGTTCCGGCCGTGACCTGATCGTCCTGGAGCCCGGTCAGCCCTGGCGGGCCAGCTGGGGCATCCACGCCTGACCGCCCCGCTGGGCGCCGGGCCGACCGGTGCCGGCCCGGCCCGGGCCTGCGCGGCGACGATCAGCGGGGGGTGTGACACGGTGGAGTTCGCCGAGGTGGTGCGGCGTCGGCGGATGGTGCGTGATTACGACCCGGACCGCCCGGTGCCGGCCGCGGTGCTGGACCGGCTGCTGGAGCACGCGATCCGCGCCCCGTCGGCCGGGTTCGCCCAGGGCTGGGGTTTCCTGGTGCTGGAAGACCCGGATGACCGGGAGCGCTTCTGGACGACCACCACCCCGCCGGGTTCCGGTGGGTCGCGCTGGCTGGCCGGGATGCGCCGGGCGCCGCTGATCGTGGTGCCGCACTCGAACCGATCGGCGTACCTGGACCGGTACGCGGAGCCGGACAAGGGCTGGACCGACCGGGACGAGACGGCCTGGCCGGTGCCGTACTGGCATGTCGACACCGGCTTCGCGGCCCTGTTGATGCTGCTCACCGTGGTCGATGAGGGGTTGGGGGCGTGTTTCTTCGGGATCCCGGCGCAGCGCGTGCAGGCGTACCGGGCGGCCTTCGGGGTACCCGCCGAGTTCACCCCCATCGGGGCGATCACCGTGGGTTATCGGGCAGTCGACCGGGCGTCGCCGTCCCTGGCCCGCGGGCGGCGGGGGGTCGGCGAGGTGGTGCATCGCGGCCGGTGGGGCGCGACCGGGGCGACGGAAACTGACAACGGGTGACAAACGGCTTGTCGCGGCGGGTCGCTAGGCTGGCATGGTTGTCAACGCCTGCCGCTGTCCAGCCCGTGGGCGGGCTACCTGCTACGGCGACATGAGGGGAGCGTGCCGTCGTGATCTTCAAAGCGGTCCGGGACGGGCGGCCGTATCCGGACCACGGCACGACCCTCAAGCAGTGGAGCGAGATCCCACCCAGGCCGATCCGGCTGGCTGAGCTGATCACCACCAAGCGGGAGCTGGCCCTGGACAAGCTCCTCGCCGAGGACTCCACCTTCTACGGCGACCTGTTCCCGCACGTGGTGCAGTGGAACGGTGCGCTCTACCTGGAGGATGGGCTGCACCGGGCGCTGCGGGCCGCGCTGCAGCAGCGCAACCAGATCCACGCCCGGGTGCTCCCGCTGGAGAACCCGACCGATCGTTAAGGTGGCGCCGTGCGCACCCTGCCGCTCGACCTGCTCGACCTGGACACTCTGCTCACCGACGAGGAGCGGCAGATCCGCGCCGTCGTCCGGCAGGTGGTGGACGAGCGGGTCCGCCCCTACGTGGCCGACTGGTACGAGCGCGGTGAGCTGCCGGTGCGCGAGCTGGCCGGCGAGTTCGG
>DASVVF010000213.1:0-6802 GCA_036386695.1 Catenuloplanes sp.
AGCAGCGTCTGTCCGGCGACCGCGAATATGACGATCACGCCGAAGGCCAGCGCCACGGCCTGGGTGCCGGCGCGGTGCCGCTGGCGGGCCGGCATCGCGCCGGTCAGCGCCAGGAAGATGGGCACCATGCCGGGCGGGTCGACGATGACGAGCAGCGTGACGAAAACCTCGCCGAACAGCTTCAGGTCCACCCGGTCAATCTAACGGCGGAGTCATCCGACGATCATGGGATCGGCGGGACGCCGTGGGCCGCGCCGACGATCCGCTCGTACGCCTCGGGCGCCGTCGTCCAGGCACCGAGTTGGACCGTCTTGTGGGTGCCATGGAAGTCCGACGATCCGGTGATCACCAGGTCCAGGTCGGCGGCCAGTTGGCGCAGCTGCGCCCGTTCGGCCGGGGAGTGGTCCTCGTGGTCGATCTCCAGTCCGAACAGTCCCGCGGCGGCCAGCTCGACAATCATCGAGTCCGGCACCACCGCGCCACGTCGGCTGGCCCGGGGGTGGGCGAAGACCGGCACCCCGCCGGCCGCCCGCACCAACCGTACGGCGGTGAACACGTCGATGTCCTCCTTGCCCAACCGGTACCGCTGGCCCAGCCACTGCGGGGCGAACGCCTCGTCGGTGGTGCTGACCAGGCCGGCCCGGATCAGCGCCTGGGCGATGTGCGGACGGCCGATCGTGCCGCCGGCGGCATACCCGCGGACCTCGTCCCAGCTGATCGGGACGCCGTCGTCGCGCAGCCGTCGCACGATCCGCTCACCGCGGACCTCGCGGGCGGTGCGGATCCGCGCCAGCTCGGCGACCAGGGCCGGCTCGGCCGGATCGAACAGGTACGCCAGCAGGTGCAGCGAGACCGACGCGGTGGCGCCGTGCCAACGGCAGGACAGCTCGGCGCCGCGCACCAGGGTGAGACCGGCCGGGCGCGCGGCGGCGGCGGGTTCCCACCCGGCGGTGGTGTCGTGGTCGGTGATGGCCAGCACGTCCAACCCGGCCTGGCCACCCGCGGCGACCAGGTCGGCCGGGGACAGGGTGCCGTCGCTGGCGGTGGAGTGGGTGTGCAGGTCGATCCCGGCCGACCGGGCGGCGGACGCGGTCACGCCGGCGACGTCGCCGACCGGCGGGTGCTGGGGCTGGTCCACGATCAGGCGTCGTCGCCCGAGTCGTTGTCCTTGCCCAGTCGCGCCTCGACGGCCTGCGGCTCGTACATCTCCTCGACCACCCGCAGGTAGAGCTCGTTGGGGTTGGGCAGGTGCTTGACCTCGCGCAGGGCCTGGTCCTGACCGGCCGACTCCAGCACGAACGTGCCGTAGCTGAGCATGCGGCCCAGCGCGGACTGTTCGTACTTCATGTCGGTGACCCGCAGCAGCGGCATCATGGCGACCTTGCGGGTGATGATGCCGCTGACCACCATGACGCGCTTGTTGGTGAGAATGAAACGGTCGAAGTACCAGTCCCAGACCTTCCAGCCGACCCAGCCCATGATCCCGATCCAGAGGAGGACCGCCACTGTGGTCAGGCCGTCGACCTGCTGTCTGGCCAGGAACCCGGAGAGATAGCCCAGAGCGAACGTGGTACCGGTGCCGACCAGCAGCGGAGTGGACAGATGGATCCAGTGCCGCTTCCACTCGCCGCGGTAGCGCTCGGTCGGGAAGAGGTAGCGGGCGACCAGCGTGGTCGGCTCGTCCTCCAGCGGGAGGACCCGGCGCGGGCCCCGGGATGCGCCGGCCGCGCCGGGCTGCAGGCCTTCGAGTTCGTCCTCGGTGAATTGCGGCGCGAATCCGGGTTCGGGGTGGACCCGGGCGCTGCCGCGGGCCTGGTCCGGGCCGTAGCTGGTGCCGTCGCCGTAGCCGGCGCTCTCGGCGTAGCCGGGTCCCGAAGCGTAGGCCGGCCCGTCGGCGAAGGCGGGACCGTCAGCGAAGCCGGGACCGTCCGCATAGGTCGGCGCGTCGGCGAAGTCGGGCCCGGTCGGGTGGCCGGAGCGCTGGCCGTAGCCGCCGCTGCCCGGGTAACCCGTCCGGTCGGAGTAGGCGGGATCGTCGCCGTCGGCGTCGTCCCGCCCGAGTATGAAATCGCTGTCGTCGCGAGGGCGCCGCGCACCCTCGTCGCCGGGCTCGCGAGGTTCGCCTGGACCCATCGCTGCTACGCGACGAGGTTGGTGAAGAAGGCGCCGAAGCCCTGGGCGATGTCGGCGATGGTGCCTCCCAGTGACTGGAAGACGTTCGCCGCCTGCTCCGGGTTGAACGCGATGAAGAAAATCAGGAACGCGATGCCGAGCCAGGTGAGGGCCTTCTTGACCATGACGGGCATCTCCTCCGTGCGGTTGCCGGTTCTCGCCGCAGCAGTACTCAGAGTATCAGTCTCGCTGCACAGTGTGGTCAAAGAGTACACAAAGTCCGAAGCGTCGGAAGTTTTACGCTCCACCGTGCAGATACGGCGAAGGCGCACCGTACACAAGCTCGGGTGGCAACCACTCCGACAGGTCGTGCAGGACGACATGCTCGGCGAGGATGTAACCCGCGCTCGCCGGCCACGCTACCGCATACAACCACATTCCTCGGGCCTCACCCGCGTAGGCGCTCCGATCGGCGGGCGACTTCACGGACCACAGTGGAGTGGGATGCCCGCCGGCCTTCACCTTCGCGTGCGCTCCGGCGTGGGCGCCGGCCTCGGCCATCGCGTCGGAGAGCAGCGGTCCCGGATCGGGTCCGGGGATGCCGGCCAGCCGGGTGCCGAGTCCGACGCCGGGCTCCTCGGCGACCAGCACGATGTCGGCCGGCCCGCCGCCCAGCGGCGCGGGGCCGCTGCAAGCCAGCGCGGTGGCCCGCACCCCGGCGCGGTCGTCACCGGCCCAGCCGACACCCGTGACGGTCCACCCGGGCGGCAACGGCCAGGGGCACCAGATCGGGGTACGCAGGGGGGTGGTCGCCGCCTGGGCCGTGACGCTCTCCAGGATCTCGCGCCCGATGTGATCGGCGACGTGCAGCGGTGGGACCGGCCCACAACTGTCACAACGCCAGTCTGTGTGCATCAGGTCCGGCGGCCGGACCTGCGCACCACACCTGGGGCAACTCACGGTGACGCCCACGTACCTACCGTGCTAGTCGGCACCCCCGGCGTCAAGCGAATCAGCCGATTCGGTCCCGTCGACACTGCCGGCGGTACCCATCGGGGGAGTCGGGCCGGGCTCCGGGGGCGGCCCGGCGTGGGCCCGGATCCAGGCATGCATGGCGATGCCGCTGGCGACCCCGGCGTTGATCGAGCGGGTCGAGCCGTACTGGGCGATCGAGAACAGCTGGTCGCAGCCGGCCCGGGCCGCCTCCGACAGCCCGGGACCCTCCTGCCCGAAGATCAGTACGCACCGGCGCGGAAGGGTGGCGGTCTCCATCGAACGCGAGCCGGGCAGGTTGTCGATGCCGACCACCGGCACGCCGGCGGCGCGCGCCCAGCTCAGAAACTCCTCGACGGTGGGGTGGTGCCGGACATGCTGGTAGCGGTCGGTGACCATGGCGCCCCGGCGGTTCCACCGGCGGCGACCCACGATGTGCACCTGCGCGGCCAGGAAGGCGTTGGCGTTGCGGACCACGGTGCCGATGTTCAGGTCGTGCTGCCAGTTCTCGATCGCCACGTGGAATTCGTGCCGGCGAAGGTCCAGGTCGGCGACGATGGCCTCCCGGCTCCAGTACCGGTAGCGGTCCACCACGTTGCGGCGGTCGCCGCCGGCCAGCAGTTCCGGGTCGTACCGGGGGTCGGTGGGCCAGTCGCCCGGCCAGGGCCCGACGCCCACCTCGGCCTGCTCCGCCGGCGCGCCCGCCTCGGCCTGCTCCGCCGGCCCCTCGGGCCCGTCGGGCCCGTCCATCGTGATCACGTCAGTTTTCCCCGGCGCGTGGTGGTGGTGGTGGTGGTCGGGTCGGCTGAGGCGGCCGGAGCGTCAGGCGTCGGCGGCCGGCTCGGGGAAGCTGGGCCGCTCGGGGTCGGCCCCGGCGGGTACGGCACGCTGCGCGTACTCCTGCTTGGGGACCATCACCCGGCGGCGGAAAACGCAGACCATGGTGCCGTCCTGCTTGTAACCGCGGGTCTCGACGGCCACCACCCCCCGGTCGGGCTTGGAGGCGGACTCGCGCTTGTCCAGCACGGTGGTCTCGCCGTAGATGGTGTCGCCGTGGAAGGTCGGCGCGACGTGGCGCAGCGACTCGACCTCCAGGTTGGCGATCGCCTTGCCGCTCACGTCGGCCACCGACATGCCCAGCAGCAGGGAGTAGATGTAGTTGCCCACCACCACGTTGCGCTTGAAGTGCGTCGACGTCTCGGCGTAGTGCTGGTCGAGATGCAGCGGGTGGTGGTTCATCGTGAGCAGGCAGAAGAGGTGGTCGTCGTACTCCGTGACGGTCTTGCCCGGCCAATGCCGGTAGACCGCGCCGACCTCGAACTCCTCGTAGTACCGGCCGAACTGCATGCGTCGTCGCTCCCCTGCTGGCGGACAGATCACGCCAGCATGCCTTATCGAGAGTTAAGGACGCCGGAGGGGCCGCCGCGCGGTGACCCGGGGCCGGACGCAATGAGCGGCGGGGCCCTCCCCGGCACCCGCCGCCCACGCTCTGTGTCCCAAAGTTTGCCTCACCCTGTGTGCCGCATGGAAGAGGGAGCGGCCATCTGACGGGCACCTTTATCTATTTGTAACGTGACGCTGAGTACGCGTTTGATGGCATCTCACCATGTGGCCGCCGGAGGGATGGCGCTTGCCAGCATGAAATGTCCGGCTCGCGGTGGGATGTGAGCGCAAACATCCGGGAGCGCTCCCACTACCGCCGGTTAGCCGTCGGGCCCGCTGCAGGATAACTACGTTGAGTGATGAACCTGGGGGTTCCGGGGAGCGGAGTGGACTCGGCCGGCCATCGGGAATGCCCGCCGGCTCTGAGCGGTTTCCCCCCACGTACCCACCATCCCGGTGATCGGAGAGATCAATGGCGACCGTCGCCCTGACCACGGCGAACTTTGACGAGCTGTCCAGCCGGGACGGCATCGTTCTGGTGGACTTCTGGGCAAGTTGGTGCGGGCCCTGTCTGCGTTTCGCGCCGGTCTACGAGCGCGCTTCGGAGCAGCACCCGGACATCGTCTTCGGCAAGGTCGACACGGAGGCGGAGCAGGCCCTGGCCGCCAAGTTCGACATCCGCTCCATCCCGACGATCATGGCGGTGCGGGACGGGGTGATCGTGTTCTCCCAGGCGGGCGCGCTGCCGGGGGCGGCCCTGGAGTCGCTCATCGAGCAGGTGCGCGAGCTTGACATGGAGGACGTCCGTACCAAGCTGGCCACCCACAACCACTGACACCAGCGCTACGCAGCGCCTGGAAGCCTGCCGACGGCGACGCCGATGGTCAACCCATCCGGTCCACCGTCGGCAGGCTTCTGCATCGCGGGGGGACGCCGTCGCCGACCCCAGGGCCGTCGCCGACCCGAGGGGCGGTGCTCAGAGCACGTGGTCCCGGACGCCGGCCAGCGCCGCCGCCAGGATCTCCCGACCCGGCCGGGCCCAGATCTCGGCGTTGAACACCTCCACCTCGACCGGGCCGCTGAAGCCGGTGGCGTCCACCGCCTCGCGGAACCGGCGTAGTTGCACGCAGCCGTCGCCGGGCAGTGCCCGACCCAGCAGCACACCCTCGGGCAACGGGGTGATCCAGTCGGCGACCTGGAAGCACGCGATCCGCTGTTCCCGGCCGGCCCGGTCGATCTGCGCCCACACCCGGTCGTCCCACCAGAGGTGGTACGTGTCGACCACCACGCCGACCGCGTCCGTCGGGTACGGCGCGGCCAGGTCGAGCGCCTGACCCAGCGTGGAGACCACACAACGGTCCGAGCAGTACATCGGGTGCAGCGGCTCGATGGCCAACCGGACCCCGGCCGCCAGGGCGTGCGGCACCAGAGCGCCGATCGACTCGCCCACCCGGGCCCGCGCCGCGTCCACGTCCCGGCTGTCCCCCGGCAGCCCACCGGAGACCAGCACCAGGGTCGGGGCGCCGACCGCCGCCGCCTCGTCGATCGCCCGCCGGTTGTCGTCGTACCAATCCGGGTGTTGGAAGAATCCCCCCCGGCACAGTGAGGTGACCGCGAGCCCGGCCTCGCGCACCAGCGCAGCGGTCTTGTCCAACCCGAAGGCGGCGGTCTCCTCGCGCCAGAGGCCGATCCGGGTCACCCCCTGCTCGACGCAGCCGGCAACCAGCTCAGGGATGGGCCAGTACTTGGTGGTGGCCTGGTTCAGCGAGAAGCGCTCGATGCCGCCACTCATGCGGCGCCTCCGGGCATGCGCTCGCGGCCCTCGCTCATGCGGACAGCTCGGGGATTTCGATGCGGCGGCCGTCGCGTGCCGATTGCAGGCCCAGCTCGGCCAACTGGACGCCCCGGGCCCCCGCCCACAGGTCCCAGCTGTACGGGGTGTCCTCGACCACGTGCCGCAGGAACAGCTCCCACTGCGCCTTGAACCCGTTGTCGAACTCGTCGTTGTCCGGGACCACCTGCCACTGCGACCGGAAGTCCTCGGTCACCGGCAGGTCCGGGTTCCAGACCGGCTTGGGAGTGGCGGCGCGGTGCTGGATGCGGCAGTTGCGCAATCCGGCCACGGCGCTGCCCTCGGTGCCGTCGACCTGGAACTCGACCAGCTCGTCGCGGTAGACCCGCACCGCCCAGGAGGAGTTGATCTGGGCCACGATGGGCCCCTGGCCGTCCCGGCTGTCGATCTCGAACAGACCGTAGGCGGCGTCGTCGGCGGTCGCGTCGTACGGCTGGCCGCTCTCGTCCCAGCGACGTCCGA
>DASVVF010000214.1:0-1590 GCA_036386695.1 Catenuloplanes sp.
GACCGCCACGGCCCTCGCCACGGCGGTGAAGAACCGGCTCAAGCGCATGCAGTACCGCCACGACCTTGTCGACGGCTACCTCGCCGGCACTGGGCTATCCCCACCAACCCCGCCCAGACCCTGACCCCGAAAGGTGTCTAGACGGGCCGGCTCTCGCGCGGGTCAGTCTTCTTCTTGGGCGTAGCGGCCGGTCGGTTCCTCCGAGGTGGCCGACCGGCCGGTTCGGGGGTCCATAGGGCGATTCCTGATCTGCGGGCACGCTCCCTGTTGAACGCTCAGCGTCGCCGAACGGGATGGAGGCGCATCAACAGGCCCAAGACAGTTCCGTGACATGCCGGGCGTCGCAGGGCCTCAAATGACCAGCACGGCTGTTGCGGACGGCGGATGACCGGCATCCCGGTTGCCGCCAAGCCGACGCCGCGGCCCTCCGGCATGGTCCGCTCGACGGTGAGCACGACGACCGGCGGTGTCGTTGTCCCAGTGAGTAGAAGGCCCGTCGACCCCGGGGGCACAGCGCGAGCCGGCCGGCACGCGGCGGAGCCGGGACCATCATCACCGGGTCGGCTGACCAAGCCGGTGGTTTCCCACGAGCGGGGGGGTGTACCGCGGGTGGGAGGATGCCCGGGTGGCTGCAGCGTCCGACATTCCTGGTGACGACGGCGCCCGCTCATCGAGCGACCCGCTGCGCGAGGCCGAGCCATTCGTCGGCGGGTGGGGCGTCAACTCGTGGGGGTCGACCTTGGGCGCCCTCGTGATCGGCTGGGCGTACCGCCTGGCCCGGTGGTTGGGCCCGTACCCGGTCGTGGCCCTCACGCTGCTGATCGGTGCAGGGTCAGTGGTCGCGTTGACTGCGGCATCGGTGGAGATTTACGAGGCGGTGGGCCGAGGAGGACGGTGTCGCCGGGCTGGATGGGCCCGCCCTGCGGGCGGCGGTGCGGCTGCGTGGCCCGGACGTGAACGTCGCCGTTACGGCCTACACGGATCTGGGCGGTCCAGTGGGCATGCCGATCGTGGCGGCCCTCGCCACCGTGGCGTTGGCGGTGTGGGCGCGGCGGTGGACACCGGTGCTGTTGATGGTCGTCGCCACGGCGGGGTCACTGTTGATGACGGTCGTCGGCAAAGGGTTGGTCGGGCGTATCCGGCCCCCGCTGGCTGACGCAGTTCCACCGTATGAAACGTCGCCGGCCTTTCCCAGCGGGCACGCGCTCAATGCCGTGGTGGTGGCGGGTGTGATCGCGTACCTGCTGATGTTGCGGCAGCGGCGCTGGCGCACCCGGGTATGCGAGCCGAACGTGCCTGCTCCACCGAATCCGGGCAATGTGCTCGGGAGGGGAAGCAACCGGAGCCCTCGTCCGGCGTCGACCGCCGCGCCCGTACCGGCTCGGCCACCCCACCCACCCCACTATCGGCAGCGAGAGTCACCCTCCGTCGAGCGTGGACCCCTACCCACCGATCCCGATGGACTCCGCCTGGTGTGTCACCGACCCGGCAAACCTTCATGGACAACGCACTGGCCTGCTCAGTGGGGGGTCGCGGTCGGGCCGCCTACCGGCACGGGTGCGTACGGGGGCCCCGCAACCCCGTCGGACG
>DASVVF010000215.1:0-1778 GCA_036386695.1 Catenuloplanes sp.
CACTCAATGCCCCAGTGGCCCAATACTGAGGTTTTCTCACCAGCTATGACGGCCTGATCGGCGTCATCGCTGGTCGCGGTCGGAGTTCAGGAGGAAGGCGCGGGCTCTCGAGGCGAAGATCGTCTCGCCAAAGCCAATCCCCGTCTTCCCCGGGAGCCCGCTGTGTCTCATCCTGCCAGTCGCCGTGCCCGCTTGGATGTGTCCGCACCGGTATTGCAGGCGGTGACCGGCTGGATCGCCCGGCATCGCCGTCGCCCCGGTGCACGACCGGCGCAGCGGGCCGGCACGGTGCACATCCAGGTCGTCCTCGTGCTGCGCTGGCTGCGCCACCGCCTGGACCTGCGCACGCTGGCCGCCGAGGCCGGCCTGAGCATCGCCACCGCCTACCGCTATCTGCACGAGGCGCTCGACGTGATCGCCGCGCACGCCCCCGACCTGGCCGACGTGCTGACCCGCGCCCGCGCCGGCGCGCTGCCCTTCCTCTGCCTGGACGGCACGCTCATCCCGACCGATCGGATCGCCGCCCGCTCCGAGCGCGGGCACCACCTGTGGTCCTCCGGCAAGCACCACGCCTTCGGCGGCAGCGTGCAGGTCCTGTGCGACCCCGGCGGCTTCCCGCTGTGGGTCTCTAACGTCCGCCCCGGCTCGACACATGACCTCACCGCGGCCCGCGAGCTGGTCCTGCCCGCGCTGTACCCGCACGCCGCGCGCGGTCTGCCGGTGCTGGCCGACAAGGGTTACACCGGTGCCGGCGTCGGCGTCCATGTCCCAATCAAGCACCAGCCCGACGGGCCACTGCACATCGATAACCGCTGCTACAACTCCCTGATCACCGCGCTACGCGCGCCCACCGAACGCGGCCATGCCCTGCTTCGCCGCTGGCGCGCCCTGGACCGGGTCACCGTCAGCCCGCACCGCATCGGCGCGATTGCCGGCGCCGGTGTAGCCCTTGTCGGCCAGCACGGGCAGCCCGCGGGCGGCGTAGGGATAGAGCGCCGGCAGGATCAGCTCGCGGGCGGCGGTCAGATCGTGGGTCGAGCCGGGACGGACATCAGAGACCCACAGCGGGAAGCCGCCGGGGTCGCACAGGACCTGCACGGTGCCGCCGAAGGCGTGGTGCTTGCCGGAGTACCACAGGTGATGGCCGCGCTCGGCGCGGGCGGCCACCCGGTCGGTCGGGATCAGCGTGCCGTCCAGGCAGAGGAAGGGCAGGCCGACGGCGCGAGCATGGGTCAGCACGGCGCCCAGGGCGGGAGCGTGCGCGGCGATCACGTCGAGCGCTTCGTGCAGGTAGCGGTAGGCGGTGGCGATGCTGACCCCGGCGTCTGCGGCCAGGGTGCGCACGTCCAGACGGTGGCGCAGCCAGCGCAGCGCCAGCACGACTTGGGCGTGCACCGTGCCGGCCCGCTGCGCCGGACGGGTCCCCGGCCGACGGCGGTACCGGGCGATCCAGCCGGTCACCGCCTTCAACACCGGTGCGGACACATCCAGGCTGGCACGATGAGACACAGCGGGCTCCCGGGGAAGAGGAGATCGGTCTTTGGCGAGTCGATCTTCACCCCGAGAGCCCGCGCCCTCCTCCTTAACCCTGGCTTCAACCAGCGACGACACCAATCAAGCCGTCGAAGCCGGTGAGAAAACCTCAATGATCGTTAGATTAACGAGGGGCATCCGGGGCCAATGCGGACCCAAAGTCCGGCCCTTCCCTTCGACCGTGCAGAACTCAACCGCACGGGCGTGTAGCGCTTCTTCACCACCATGATCATGGATAACACTTG
>DASVVF010000216.1:0-4980 GCA_036386695.1 Catenuloplanes sp.
GACCACGACGATCCACCCGGTCCGATCCGGTGGCTGTGAGTGGGCGACGGCTGGCGAACGGTTGGTGAGGTCCGGCCATCCGGTCCGGTCCGCCCAGCGCGATCGCGGTGCTGGCGGTGGGTCAGCGAGGGATCCCCGGCGACGCGGCCGGCCGCCCGTGGGTTCAGTCCCGATCCTCGTCCCCGGCCGGGTGGCGGCGCCGGCGTAGCTCGTCCTCGCGTCGGCGCAGGTCCGCTTCCCAGCGCCGCAGCAGTTCCTCGTCGCTGTCGCGTTTGTCGGCGAGACCGCTCAGGAAGGTGGGGTCGTCGTCGGGCGCGATGGCACGCCGGGGGCGCAACGGTTCGGGCCGGCGGCCACCGGTGTGCCAACCGGCCGGGTCGGCGGCCGCGCTCCGCCGAGGGCGCCCGGCCACGAACCAGGCGATGCCCCCCACCGGGGAGAACAACAGGATGATGAAGGCCCACGCCACCTTGGGAAGGCCGCGTACCTCGTGGTCCTCGGTTGACAGGCAATCGATCAGGGCGACCACCACGAGGATGAGGTCCACCACGGCGAACAGGATGTACAGGCTGGCCATCGGAGCATCATCGCGCAAGATCAATCGCCGCGCTGTCCCCTCACCGGCCACCCTCCGCCGGGCGGTCACCACCGAATGTCCGCACGCTGTGACCGACACCTCGTCACAGCGGCTCCCCGCCGCCCGTCCACCGGACATGAGCGATGAGATGACCCGAGTTCTGGTCACCGGCGCGACCGGGACCCTGGGCAGCGCGGTGCTGCCCCGGCTGCCCGGCGGTGGCTTCCAGGTGCTGGCGATGAGCCGGCGGCCGCGGGCGACCGCCGGTGCGCAATGGCGTACCGCCGACCTGTCCACCGGTGCCGGTCTGGCCGAGGCGGTGGCCGGTGTGGACGCCGTGGTGCACCTGGCGACGGCCGGGCGGCAGATGGCCGCGGTGGACGTCGCCGGCACCGGCCGGCTGATCGACGCGGCGGCCGCCGCCGGGGTCCGCCAGCTGTTGTACGTGTCGATCGTCGGCATCGACCGGGTACCGATGCCCTACTACCGGGCGAAGTTGGCTGCCGAAGACCTCGTCCGCGCCGGGCGGCTGCCCTGGACGATCCTGCGGGCGACGCAGTTTTCCCAACTCGTCGACCGGTTCCTGGTGGGAACCACCCGGCTCGGCGTGCTGCCGGCCGATCGCAACGTGCTGGTCCAGCCGGTGCACCCCGGCGATGTGGCGGGGCGGATCGCCACCCTGTTGGCCCAGGGGCCGGCCGACGCGATTCTCGAGTACGGCGGCCCGCGGATGCTGCGCTTCGGTGACATCGTCGCGCAGTGGCGGCAGGCACGCGGCAGTCGCCGACCGGTGCTGCCGGTGCGAATACCCGGCCGCGTCGGTGCCGCGTTGCGGGCCGGCGCGCTGACCACCACCGCCCAGCCGGCGGGCACCCGGTCGTGGCAGGACTACCTCGCCGGGACAGCCCCTGCCCGCCGGTGACACCCAAACAGTCGGATCGACGGCTGGCCCCCGGCGTGTCGGCCGGTGCGGAGGTCGCCGCTGCCGCAACCGCCGGCTGATGGGAGAATCGCGCTGTGATGGGGACGCTGAAGCTGGAGCCGGCCCTGGTCCGCACCGATCTACTGGCCGGGCCGGTGGCCGCCGCGCTGCAGGAGTGGCCGCCGGACGCGCCGGTCGACGCCCAACACGTGCTGGTGGCGCCGATCGACGCCGCCCTGGCCGACACGGCGGAGTTCTGCGCGGCGTACGAGGTGGGGTTGGACGTTTCGGCGAACTGCGTCGTGGTGGCCGGCAAGCGGGACGGCCAGGTCCGGTACGCCGCCTGCGTGGTGCTCGCCACCACCCGCGCCGACGTGAACGGTGTGGTCCGCCGGCAGCTCGATGTCCGCAAGGCCAGTTTCGCGCCGATGGCCGACGCGGTCGAACTGACCGGCATGGAGTACGGCGGGATCACCGCCATCGGCCTGCCCCCGACCTGGCCGATCCTGGTGGACGCGCGGGTGGTGGCGGCACCGCACGTGATCATCGGGTCGGGTGTACGGCACAGCAAGATCGCCCTACCCGGACCCGCCCTGGGCGCACTGCCGGGCGCCCAGGTCATCGACGGGCTGGCCCGTTCCATCTAGCCATATCGATACCGTTGCACGTGAAACATCACCCGGTCGGCCCGGCGTCCGGTTCCGTCACCTGATCGCGGACCTGCCGCTTGAGTCGGGCCAGCACCGCGGTGCCACCCCGGACCCGCAGTGGACTGATCGTCCGGGCCAGGCCCATCCGCTGGTAGAGGTCGTCCGGGACGGCCAGGATGTCGTCGGCGCTGGCTCCGGACAGCCCTTCGGCCAGGATGCCGGCGAAAGCCCGGGTCGTCGGCGCCTCGGGCGGGCAGTCGAAGTACGTCGCCACGGTGCGATCGGGGCGTACCTCGGCGCGCAGGAAGAAGGTCGTCTGGCACTCCGGTACCTGCTCCATCCCGTCGTGGCCGACCAACTCGGGCGGCAGGGGCGGTACCGCGTCGGAGAATTCAAGCAGCATCTCCAGGGCGAGTTCACGCGGCGCGGAGGCGAACTCGTCCACGATCTCGGCGAGCTTGGCGGGCATCTCGGGCACGGTTCCGAGGCTACGCCGCACCGCCGTGAGCGGGCACGCCGGCCGTTGCCGCTGGGCGCCATGTCCCGGCGTTTCCCTCATCACAGTGCGTTTTGTCTGGATCATCGGGGTACCAGGGCGGCAGGATGGGACACTGCCGGCGGCCGATCTCAAGGAGGAGCGACGTGCGGTGGGGCAGTTACGTGGCGGTGGGGGACAGTTTCACCGAGGGGATGTGCGACCCGTATCCCGACGGCCGGTACCGCGGCTGGGCCGACCTGGTCGCCACCCGGCTGGCGATGGAGGCGGGTCCGGACTTCGGCTACGCCAACCTGGCCGTCCGCGGTCGGCTGTTCGACCGCATCGTCGACGAGCAGTTGCCGGTCGCCGAGCGTCTCCGCCCCGACCTCGTCACCTTCGCGGCCGGCGGAAACGACGTGTTGCGCCGGCGGTGTGAGCCGGCGGTGCTGGTGGACCGGTTCGACCGGGTCGTGGAGAGGATCCGGGCCACCGGAGCGGACCTGCTGCTGTTCCGGTTCGCCAACATGGCCACCCGGCTGCCCGGTGGGCGGCTGGTCGCCCCCCGGGTGGCGATCCTCAACCGGGCGGTCGGTGAGATCGCCGAGCGGCACGGCGCGCGCCTGGTGGACCTGTACGCGGACGACGGCTTCCTCAACCCTCGGCTGTGGAGCGAGGACCGGCTGCACCTGTCGCCGGCCGGACATCGGCGGGTGGCCGCCCACGTGTTGAACGCCCTGGGGGTGGGCTGCGACGAGGACTGGCTCGCCGTGCCGCCGCATCCGGCACCGAGTCCCTGGCTGGCGGCGCGCGGCGCCGACCTGCGCTGGGCGGGCCGCCACCTGGCCCCGTGGATCAAGCGCCGGCTGACCGGTCGCTCGTCCGGCGACCTGGTGGTGGCCAAGCGACCCACGCTGACCCCGGTGAGCGACTGAGCACCCCCGGGCGGGTTAACGTGGTCCCATGCCCGTACCGCATGATCCCGCGCCGGCCCTGCAGGCGTACGCGAGCCCGGAGCGGTTGGTCAGCACGCAGTGGCTGGCCGCCAACCTGGACCAGCCCGGTCTGGTCGTTGTCGAGTCCGACGAGGACGTCCTGCTCTACGACACCGGCCACCTCCCGGGCGCGGTCAAGGTCGACTGGCACACCGAGCTGAACGACCAGGTGAGCCGGGATTACCTGGACGCCGGGGACTTCGCGCGACTGTGCGCCGCCAAGGGGATCGGTCGCGACGACACGGTGGTCTTCTACGGCGACAACTTCAACTGGTGGGCGGCGTACGCGTTGTGGGTGTTCACCCTCTTCGGGCACCCCGACGTGCGGCTGCTCGACGGCGGCCGGCAGAAGTGGACGGCCGAGGGGCGCCAGCTGACCCGGGAGAAGCCGGCCCGGCCGGCGGCCGACTACCCGGTGCCGCGGCGCGACGACGCCCCGGTGCGGGCGTTCCGCGAGCAGGTGATGGCGCACATCGCGGCGGGGCGGCCGCTGGTCGACGTCCGTTCCCCCGCGGAGTACACCGGTGAGCTGACCCACATGGCGGCGTATCCCCAGGAGGGCGCGTTGCGGGGCGGTCACATCCCGGGCGCGGTGAACAAGCCGTGGAAGGCGGCGGCGAACGACGACGGGTCGTTCCGCGGCGTCGAGGAGCTGCGCCGGATCTACGCGGACGAGCTGGGGTTGTCGCCGGCCGACGACGTGATCGCCTACTGCCGGATCGGTGAGCGGTCCAGCCACACCTGGTTCGTGCTGCGTCACCTGCTCGGCTATCCACAGGTGCGCAACTATGACGGTTCGTGGACCGAGTGGGGCAACCTGGTCCGCGCTCCGATCGTCCGGGGTGCAGAGCCCGGCGGCCTCGCGGATCTCCCAGCGGCGTCCCCGCACCGCTGACACTCCGCGCAGCGGTCAAGTCACGTTGAGTATGGGTGGCCGCATCGATGCGGCCATTCGGTGAACGATCGTTCAGGATCGGCTTGACAGCCCGCTACGCTGTCCGGTGTGACGGTGGAGCAGCGGGTTGTCGTGGTGCCGACCAAACGGCGGTCGCGGCGGGACGAGATCCTACAGATCGCGGTGGGGCTGTTCGCCGCCCGCGGCTATCACGGTGTCTCGATGGACGACATCGGGTCGGCGGCCGGCGTCACCGGCCCGGCGCTGTACCACCACTTCGCCGGCAAGGAGGCGATGCTCGCCGCCGCGCTGATCCCGGTCAGCGAGGGACTCCTGGACGGCGGCCGGGAACGCGTCGCCGCGCACCCCGCCGAAGCCGGCGCCGCGCTGTCCTCGCTGATCGACTTCCACGTCGACTTCGCCCTGGCCAACCCTGCCGTGATCGCCCTGCACCTGCACGAGTTGG
>DASVVF010000217.1:0-4649 GCA_036386695.1 Catenuloplanes sp.
AGCCCGGCGCGCCAGCCGAGCGCTCTGGCGTGGGCTGCTCCTCGGGACCGCCGCCGGGATGGCCTTCGCCCTGGCCTCCGTGCTGACCCAGACCTTGACCGTGCGGGTGGCGAGGCAGGGCTGGGTGGCGCTGATCGGCCCGGCCACGGTGCTGCTGGCGGCCGCGGCGGCCGCCGGCGTGCTGCTGTCGCAGGCCGCGTACCGGGCCGGCGGGCTGGCCCTGCCGCTGACCGCGGTGACGCTGGCCAACCCGGTCGCCGCCGCCGGGATCGGCCTGGCGCTGCTCGGTGAGGGCTTCACCGGCGGAGCGACCGGAGCGTTGGTGGTGGCGGTCGCGGCCGCCGTGACGATGCGCGGCGTCGTGCTGTTGACCGCCGAGCCCGGCTCGACCGGGGCAAGCACCGGTGCGCCGCGCGCCGCCCGCCCGGTGCCGGCGCTGGCCCGGCGGCCGGTGGGCTCCCCGCGCCCCGGCGCCCCGGTCGGGTCGTCGGCGCCGGCCCCGACCGGGTCGCAACCGGCCGCCGTTCCGGCCGGACACCTGGTCGCCGCACAGCGCTGATCAGCCGAGCCTAGGGCTGCGAGCCGCTCGGGCGGGCAATGCGGCCCACCCACCGACGGCGACGGTACGCTGATCCCATGGCCGACGACGGACGGGTCACGATCACCTTGGTTCCCGGTCCGCTGGCCCGCGCCCGCACCGACAGCGGCCCGCCGGGGCATCGTCATCTCGACCCGGTCGACGCGGCGTGAACCGCGGCGAGATCTGGACCATCGGTGACCGGAGCGATCTGCGTTACCGGGTGCTGGTCCTCTCCGGCGACGCGCACAACGACCGGCGCAACGCCGCGCCGTTCTGCGCGCCCATCGTGCGGCAGCGCGGTTCGACCGACCTGCCGCCGTTCGCGGTGCCGCTGACCGAGCAGGATCCGGTGACCGGCGTCGTGGTGGTCAACCGGATGCGCCGCCTGCCGGCCTCGGTGGGGGCCGAGCGGATCGGCATGGTCACCGGCGCCAGCATGGCCCGCCTCGGCGCGGCGCTGCGCGACCTGTTCGAGCTGGAGTAGTCACCCCGTCGGGGCACGGCCGTCCCCGCCCACGACGGTCGTTTCTGGTTGGCGCCCGCGGTTCGTAGACGGAGCGTTCGGCGGACCGGCCATGGTCAGCCGTCGACCGTGCCGGGGATGAGGCGATGGACGAGATGGTTCGGGTCGGCTCGGCGGCCGACGGGACGCTGGACGTGGCATTGTTCGGCGACATCGACTACACCAACTCGCCGGCGTTGACCCGCCTGGTCAACGACGCCGTGACGCGGCGACGTCCGCCGGTGGTCAAGGTGGACATCAGTGCGGTGACCTTCCTCGACTCGTCGGGGCTCGGCGTCCTGGTGGTGGCCTACCGCGCCGCCGCGGCGATCGGTGCCGGCTATCAGGTCACCGGTCCGCGCCGGGGGGTCTACGAGCAGTTGCGGATGGCCGGCCTGGTCGACCTTTTCGGAATCGACGCACCGCCGGCCACGGTTTCCTGACCGCGGGGAGGGCGTGACGTAACGCAACGTACGACTTACGCTATGGCGTCGCGGGGTGGAGGATGAACGGCACGAACCGGGCAGCCCCCAGTGTGGCGGCGAGGTGACGGAGCGGGAGGGGCGGCGCCATGGCAGAGGTGGAGCCGAGGCGGGCGTACGGCGAGGCGCTGGAACGGATGCGTACCGCCGTCCGGCGGCCCTTCGCCGAAAGCCGTCGCAGCCGCCTCGACCAGGCCATCGGTCTACTGGCCGGGCGGGTCGGGTGCCGCCTGAACGAGGCGCACGCCCAACTGACCCGCCTCGCGGCCGAGCAGGGCCGCGACGTCGTCGACGTCGCGGCGAGCGTGATCCAACTGCTGGAGGGCACCACCTCGCCGCTGTCCGGGCAGGTGAGCGCGACGGACCCCGGTCTGCGGTGGTCCGTGCCGCCTACCGGGGTGGGCGACGCCGTGCCGCCGACGGTGGCGCACCGGGGCCCGCCGGCGGGGGGCTGGGCCGAGGTGGTCCAGCCCGTGTTGGACGCCATGCCGGGGGACCTGGCCCTGCTCGCACCGCTGCACCAGGGGCCGCGGGTGGTCGACTACCTGATCGAGGCGGCCAGCCCGGAGGCCTCCGACCTGGCCGGGCGCCGTGGCGCCCAGCTGATCGGCCTGCGGATCAGCGACGCCTACGCGACCGCCGTGGGCGGCGAACTGTGGCAGGCCTACGGGCGCGTCCTGGCCACCGGCGAGCCGCAGGCGGTGGGCCCGTTGACCTATACCGACGAGGCGGCCGACGGCGGGGAGCCGGCCCGGTACTCGGCGCGGGTGCACCGGCTCGGTGACCGGCTGCTGGTCAGCTGGACGGCACACGAGGACGGCGTGCGGCACGCCGACCGGCTGGCGCAGACGGAGCGGTTGGGCAACCTCGGCTGGGGCGAGTGGGACCTGCTCACCGGGCGGACCGTCTGGTCCGACCAGCTCTACCGGATCTTCGAGCGCCACCCCGACGACGGACCGTTGAGCAATGAGGAGACCACCGCCCTCGGAATGCCGGAGGACATGCCCCTGCGCGCGTCGTCCGCCGAGGCGTTCGTGCGCGGCGAGAGCGTCGACGCGGTCTACCGGTACCGGATCAACGGCCGGATCAAGCACCTGCGCTCGGTCGTCGACGCGGTGCGCAACGCCGCCGGTGAGCCGTTGAAGATCTACGGCATCGTGCAGGACGTCACCGCCCGTGAGGTGGCCCTCAAGCGGCTGGCCGACGTGGAGGCGCAGCTCGCCGAGCAACGCCGCAGCCTGGCCGCGGAACACCAGCTCGCCGCCCGGCTCCAGCAGATCATCCTGCCCATCCCGCAGGCCCCGATCGACCTGCCGGGGCTGCGGGTGGCGCTGCGCTACCTGCCGGCGGAGCAGCTCAGTCACGTCGGCGGGGACTGGTACCACGCCGCCGCGCTGCCCGACGGCACAGTGCTGCTGGCCGTCGGGGACGTCGCCGGGCACGGCATCCCGGCGGCGACCAGCATGGCCCAGCTCCGGCACGCCCTACGGGCCCTGACCGTGACCACGGTCGACCCGGCCGAGCTGCTCAGCTACCTCAACCGGCTGATGTGTGACCTCGCCGAGGAGACGTTGGCCGTCACCGCGACCGCCGTGGTGGCCCGCTACGACCCGGCGGCGCGGTCGCTGACCTGGGCGCAGGCCGGGCATCCGGCTCCGCTGATCAGCCGGGCCGGCAGCACCGAGCCACTGGCCCGGCCGTACGGGCCGATGTTGGGGGTGCTGGGCGCGGCCGCGTACCGCACGGCCACCGTCACCTTCGAGCCCGGCGACCTCCTGCTGCTCTACACCGACGGGCTGGTCGAGCACCGCAGTCACACGCTGGACGAAGGGCTGGCCGCGGTGATCCGTACCGTCGACGAGGCCTACGCCGACAATCCGGCCCAGCCGCTGAGCGCGCTGCTGAGCCGACTGCGCCGCGCCAACCCGGAGGACGACACGTGCGTGCTCGCCGCGCGTCCGGTCACCGCCGATGTCGCCGCCGGCGCGTCGTCCGGGCCGGGCGTCGCGTCGGCGGCCGTGGGGCGGAAACCGGTGTGATGGCCGAACCTCCGGCCCCGGTCAGCCGGCTGCTCTGCCCGTTGCGCGTCGAGACGCTGCGCGAGGTGCGCCGCGAGGTGGAGTCGTACGCCCGGGCGGCCGGCCTGACCGACCCGCGTCAGCTGTACAACTTCGTCCTGGCGATCAACGAGCTGATCACCAACGCGCTGCACCACGCCGGTGGCGCCGGCCGCCTGGAACTGTGGTTGGAGCAACGTCGGCTGCATTGCCGGGTCACCGACGACGGACCGGGCATGCCGCCCGAGCGGCTGGTCCCCGGACCCCGCCCGGATCCGGGCAGCAGCGGCGGGTGGGGCCTCTGGCTGGTCCGGCAGGTATGCGAACGCGTCGACATCCGCACCGGGCGCTCCGGCACCCGGATCAGCGTCGAGTACCCGCTGCCGCGGGTGTAGCCGCTGCCGCGGGTGTAGCCGCTGCCGATCCGCCGGCCGGTGTCCTATCGTGGAACGGTCGAGGTTTGATCGCCTCCACGCGGGAAAGTGAGGGCCCATGGGAGTCCGCACCTGGATCGAGGGCTGGCCGGTCTACCGCCAGCTCACCGGGACCGATCCGCTCGGTCGGGGAGCCGCGGTGCAGTCGCCCCGGTCCGCGGCGCTGACCGCGCGCACCGAGACCGCCGACTCCATGGCCAGGTCCGTGTGCCCGTACTGCGCCGTCGGATGTGGGCAACGGATCTTCGTGAAGGACGGCAAGGTCGTCCAGATCGAGGGCGACCCGGACAGCCCGATCTCCCGGGGTCGGCTGTGCCCCAAGGGGTCCGCCAGCAAGAGCCTGGTGACCAGCGACCGCCGGCAGCAGAAGGTGCTCTACCGGCGGCCGTACGGCACCGAGTGGGAAGAGCTGGACCTCGACACCGCGATGCAGATGATCACCGACCGGATGCTCGACGCCCGCGCGTCGACGTGGGAGGACACCGACGACGAGGGTCGCCCGCTGAACCGTACGCTCGGCTTCTCGAGCCTTGGCGGGGCGACGCTGGACAACGAAGAGAACTATCTGATCAAGAAGCTCTTCACCGCGATGGG
>DASVVF010000218.1:0-1935 GCA_036386695.1 Catenuloplanes sp.
GGGGCTGGCGCTCGTCGGTGTCGGAGTGTGGCTGCTGGTGGTGTTGGTGCGGCGTAACCGGCGCGACTCCGGCGGCACCGACCCGCCCGGCACCGCGCTGTCCCGGACGGCCCGCTAGCCGCAGGGGCCGGCACCAACCGCCTCCGCGTCGGGGGCGGCGCCTGCGCTGCGGTGCGCCCAACGCCGCGCCGGGCGCCTGCGCTGCGCCGCGCCGATCGGCGCGCCGATCGCCGCGCCGGCGACCTCCGGCGCGGAACCGCTCCGATACGCTCGGCGGGGGAGAACATCGGCTGGAGGAGTGGGGCAATTTGTCTGATCTGGCTCGCATCGTCAAGGCGTACGACGTCCGCGGCACCGTGCCTGACCAGTTCAACGAGTCGGTGGCCCATGCGTTGGGCACCGCGTTCGTGGAAACGCTGCGGGAGTCGGGCGACGTCGCGGATCAGATCGTCATCGCCCACGACATGCGCGACTCGTCACCGGGGCTGGCGGCGGCGTTCGCGCTGGGTGCCAACGCCGCGGGCGTCGGGGTTTTCCACGCCGGTCTGGGCTCCACCGACCTGCTGTACTACGCCAGCGGGGCGCTGGACCTGCCCGGGGCGATGTTCACCGCCAGTCACAACCCGGCGCAGTACAACGGCATCAAGATGTGCCGTTCCGGCGCCCGTCCGATCGGGCAGGACACCGGTCTGAGCCTGATCCGGGACCGGGCGCAGGCCCTGTTGGACTCCGGCTACGCGCCGGCCGCCGACGAGGCGGCCCGGGTCGAGCACCGGGACCTGCTGGCGGACTACGCCGCCCACCTGCGCACCCTGGTCGACCTGGCCGGTATCCGCAAGCTGAAGGTCGTCGTCGACGCCGGCAACGGCATGGGCGGGTACACGGTGCCCGCGGTGCTCGGGGACGCCGAGCTCACGGCGCTGCCGCTGACGATCGTGCCGCTCTACTTCGAGCTTGACGGCTCGTTCCCCAACCACGAGGCGAACCCGCTGGAGCCGAGCAATCTGGTGGACCTGCAGGCGGCGGTGCGGGAGCACCGGGCCGACCTGGGACTGGCGTTCGACGGGGACGCCGATCGCTGTTTCGTGGTCGACGAGCGGGGCGACGCGGTGTCCCCGTCGGCCATCACCGCGCTGGTGGCGGTCCGGGAGCTGGCCAAGCACCCGGGCGACACGGTCATCCACAACCTGATCACGTCGAGCGCGGTGCCGGAGATCGTGCGGGAGGCCGGCGGTGTTCCGGTGCGCACCCGCGTCGGGCACTCGTTCATCAAGGCGGAGATGGCCCGCACCAACGCGGTCTTCGGCGGCGAGCATTCGGCGCACTACTACTTCCGGGACTTCTGGTTCGCCGACACCGGCATGTTGGCGGCGATGCACGTGCTCGCGGCGCTCGGCGCCCAGGACCGCCCGCTGTCCGTTTTCGCGGCCGAGTACGAGCGGTACGCCGCCTCCGGTGAGATCAACTCGACGGTGGACGACCAGCAGGCGAAGCTTCAGTTGGTTAGCCAGCGTTACGCCGGGCAACAGATGGACCAACTGGATGGGCTCACGGTCGCGTTCGAGGACGGGTCCTGGCTCAACCTGCGGCCGTCCAACACCGAGCCGCTGCTGCGTCTGAACGTCGAGGCGCCGAAGCCGGAGCGGATGGAGTCGCTGCGCGACGAGGTGCTCGCTCTCGTTCGTGGATAGGATCTTCCCGCTCGCCGGTGGCACCACACCCGCCGGCGTTCGACACTCACCGGCCGAGCGCGTCGGTGCCTGGGCAACACTTCCGGAAGGAGCCGGTTCGGTGGCGCTTGACCCGCAGCTGCTGGAGATCCTGGCCTGCCCCGACACGCACCATGCCCCGCTGACGTACGACGCGCAGGGGCAGACCCTCACCTGCACCGAATGCGGGCGGGTCTTCGAGGTTCGTGACGACATTCCGGTGCTG
>DASVVF010000219.1:0-4812 GCA_036386695.1 Catenuloplanes sp.
TGGCCGCGTCCCGGCGGACCAGGTCGCTGACGAAGGCGAACTCCTGGGCACTGAGTGTCATCTGGTCACCTGCATTGGACTGGCACTCCCCCGGCTGGCGAGACGGGTGCTGAGATGGCGGGAAATCGCGGACAGGGGCAGGACGTCGTCGGCGAGTCCGGCATTCACCACCGCACCGGGCATGCCCCAGACAACCGACGTGGCCTGGTCCTGCGCGAGGATCTCGGCACCGGCGGCGCGCAGCACCTCGGCGCCGCGACGGCCGTCCTGGCCCATGCCGGTGAGGATGACGGCGAGCACGTTGCCCCGGTAGTGATGCGCCACCGACCGGAACAACACGTCCACCGCGGGACGGCAGAAGTTCTCCGGCGGTCCCGACTCCAGGCGGGTCACCACGGCCGCGCCTCTACGGGTCACCGACAGGTGGAAGTCACCGGGCGCCAGATAGACCGTGCCGGGGCGCAGCGGCTGGTTGTCGGTAGCCTCCACGACGGTCAGCGCACTCGTCCGGTTCAGGCGTTCGGCGAACATCCTGGTGAACATCGGCGGCATGTGCTGCACCACCACCACCGGCACCGGGAGGGTGCCCGGCAGCTCCTGCAGGATCCGCGAAAGCGCGTCCGGTCCACCGGTGGAGCAGCCGACGGCGATCACCTCGACCGGCGTGGTCCGCCGGGGGACCGACGGCCGACCGGCCGGCACCGCCGGGCCGGCGAGCCCCGGCACCGCCGGGGGGAACGAGAAGCGGGGAGCGGCCGCCGGGGGCCGCGTCGGGGCCGGGACGCGTAGGGCCCGCCCGGCCGCCGGGCGGGCCGGCGTTGACGTGCCGGCTCCGGACAGCGCGTGGATACGCGGGATCAGCTGTTCCCGCACGCTCTGCATGGATTCCTTGACGCTGCCCGCGTTGGCCGGCTTGGTGACGTAGTCACTGGCCCCGGCGGCGAGAGCATCGAGCGTCGCACCGGCACCGGCGGCGGTCAACGTGCTGAACATGATCACCGGCAGCCGTGGATGACGGGGGCGCAGTTCGCGCAGCGTGGCCAGCCCATCCAGGACCGGCATCTCGATGTCGAGGGTCACCACGTCGGGACTCAGCTGGTCGATCTTCTGCAGGGCGACCCGTCCGTTGGGCGCGGTGCCGACCACGCTGATCCCGGCGTCCTGCGCCAACGCCTCGGTGATCAGGCGGCGCATGACGACCGAGTCGTCGACAACCAGGACCGAAACCATGCCAGCGCCTCCGGGTGCGGTTGACCACCACATGGCCCCCCGTTCGGAATCCCATATCGGCGTCGCCCCCGGGAGCTTGAGGGTTACGCCACCGACCGACCGGCCGGCCCCCTGGCGGTCTGTGGGAGGGGTCGCGGCGCGGGCTACTCGACCGGGGTGGCCGCCGTGGAGGTGTCGACCGCCCGAGCGGTGTCCAGGGCGAGCAGCAGCCGGCCATCGAGCTTGAACGCACCGGTGATCAGGTCCCGGCAGGGGCCGACCAGGGTGTCCGGGGGAGCCTCGAAGTCGACGTCGTCGAGCTCCACGACGTCGCCGATGCGATCCACGAGCAGGCTCACCGACCCCTCCGGGGTCCGCACGATCACGTTCATCGCCGGGCCGTCGAGATCGCGCCCCGGTAGCCCCAGCTGCACCCGCAGGTCGACGGCGGTGATGACCTGGCCGCGCAGGTTGAACAGCCCACCGATACTCGGCGGCGCCAGCGGCACCGGGGTGTACTCAGGAAACGAGAGCACCTCCTGCACGTTCGCCACGTCCAGCCCGAAAAGTTGACCGTCGACCTCGAAGGTCGCGTACTGCCGGCCGGTCATAGCGTCACGCCCCCCACCGTGACCGCGTCACCGCGCGCCTCACCGTACGGTTCGTTCTCCGGATCACCGGGCAGGTCGAAGTTGGGGTCGGCTGCCATGATGGCCAGCCGGACGTCGAGCAGCTCGGTGATCTGCTCCTGGATGACGGCCGAGCCGGTCAGGCCGGCGTCACCGAAGTCCCGCGTGGCGCCCACCACGTCCTCCACGATGTCCACGATCCGATCGACAGCCAGCGCGACGCTGCGGTCCCCCTCGGTGTACACCGCGACCTGCACCGTCGACTCCTCCGTGTCGTCCTGGTAGACCCCCAACATCTGGGCCAGCCGCAGCACGGGCAGGATCTGGTCGCGGTACTGGACGACCTCCCGGCTGCCGACGCGTTCGATCCGGCTGACCGGGAACTCCTCCAGCCGGGTCACCATGTCCAGCGGAATCGCGACCCTGCGGTCGCCGACCCCGACCACCAGGAGCCGGTCGACATGCTTGGCGGTGGCGGGTTTGCCGGTGTCGAACTCCGCCCGCTGGCGTTCCGCCGGGCCCACGTTGAGCCGGGCCCGCCGGGCCAGCGACGGCACGTCCAGGATCAACGCGACCCGGCCGTCACCGAGCAGGGTGGCGCCCGAGTACACGCCGATCTCCTTGAACCGGGAGCTGAGCCCCTTGACCACGACCTCCTCGGTGTTCAGCACCCGATCCACGACGAGGCCGAACTGGCGGCCGTCGGCCTGCAGCACCGCCACGTACACGTCCCGGTCGGTGTCGCCGCTGGGCAGCCCGAGGATCTCGTCCAGGCGCACCAGCGGCAGCAGCTTTCCGCGCAGCCGGTACACCTGCGCGCCCATGGCGTGTTCGATCACCCGACCGTGCTGCCCGTCCAGGTACACCAGTTCATGCACGGCGACCTGCGGAATGACGTACCGTTCGCCGCCGCATTCGATCGTCAGGGCCTGGATGATCGCCAGCGTCAGCGGGATCGTCAGCCGCCAGGTGGTGCCCGCGCCCGGCGTGGACTCGACGTCGACGGCGCCGCCGATCCGTTCGATATTGGTCTTCACGACGTCCATGCCGACGCCGCGCCCGGAGACATTGGTGACTTTGTCGGCGGTCGAGAAACCGGGGCGGAAGACCAGATTGAGGAGCTCGTGGCGCTCCAGGTGCGCCAGTTGGTCGCGGGTGACGACCCCCCGGTCCAGCGCCACCTGCGCGATCCGATCGGGGTCCATGCCCTTGCCGTCGTCGGCGACCTCGACGATGACGTGGCCGCCCTCGTGGTAGGCCCGCAGCCGCAGGGTGCCCTCGGCTGACTTGCCCTGCGCGAGGCGGGACTCCGGGGTTTCCACGCCGTGGTCGATGGCGTTGCGGACCAGGTGGGTGAGCGGGTCCTTGACCGCCTCCAGCAGGCTGCGGTCCAGCTCGGTTTCCTTGCCCTCCATCGCCAGGCGCACCTGCTTGCCGACCGAACCGCTCAGGTCGCGCACCACCCGGGGGAGCTTCGCCCACAGGTGGTCGATCGCCTGCATGCGCGTCTTCATGACGCTCTCCTGCAGCTCGCTGGTGATCAGGTTGAGCCGCTGGGCGGTCCGCATCAGGGTCGGGTCGGTGCTCTCCAGGATTCCCCGGGTCATCTGGTTTCGGGTCAGCACCAGCTCCCCCACCAGGCGCATCAACGTGTCGAGGAGGTCGACGTCGACCCGGACCGAGCTGTCCGCGACGGTCCGCCGGGACTGGGTGCCACCGGGCTCCTCCTCGGACCCGCCATCCGCCGTGGGCGCTGGCGCGGGTTCGGACCCGGGCGCGGGCGGGGTCGCGGGCGCGGGCCCGGTCGCCGGTTCGGTCGTCACCACCCATCCCGAGGCGGCCGGTGGCGCCCCCGCCGGTGGTGCGGCCGCCGGCAGCGGCGGCGCGGACGCCCGATCGGGCGCGGGCGTGACCACCGGATCGGGCGCGGGCGTCGCCGCGGGTTCGATGCAGGAGGTGACGGTGGCGATCACACCGTCGATGTCCGTGTCGCCCTCGACCCCGTCCTGCTCGATCGCCGCCAGCAGGACGCGGACGACGTCGACCATCTGCAACAGCGCCGTGGTCGTCGCCGGGGTCATCGACTGGGCGCCGTCGCGCAGTCTCGAGAGCAGCGACTCCCCGACGTGCGTGACCCGTTCCAGCCGCGGGAAGCTGAGAAAGCCGCTGGTGCCCTTGATGGTGTGGATGGTGCGGAAGACGCTGGAGAGCAGGTCCTTGGCGCCGGGCTGCTGCTCCAGTGCCACCAGGTCCCGGTCCAACTGGTCGAGGTTCTCGTAACTCTCCACGAGAAACTCCTGCACGATGTCGCCGAAGTCCTCCATGTCCCGGTCGCCTCCCGTCGCATGCCGGTGAGCAGGCGTTCACGTCACAGCGTCAACTGACCGACGATCTGCGGCAGGCGCACCGACATGCGCGCGGCCCCACTCACGCAGACATCACACCCCGATTCGCTGGTGAGGGGGTCGGGAATGGCCGAATCGATCACCCGGTGGCCGGCCGCACGACGCCGCCGGACAACCGGGCCGCCGGTGCCCGGGAGTGCGTGGGGCACCGGCGGACCACCCGGTCACGACCGGGGCGCATCGTCAACGCGCGGACGGCGGCCCTGGTTCGTCATCGTCCGGGGACGGCCACCGGTCGCCGTTCCACATCTGGATGACCGGGGCGCCGACCTCGGTGCTGCCGCCTTCGACGCCGGGACGGTAGGTACTGGAGTGCAGGTTGGTGATGCTGTAGGCGCCGTCGCGGTCCAGCCACGCGCCCCAGAGCTGGTGGTCGCTGCCGTCGCAGTTCTCCAGCACCAACTGGACACCGATCTCCTGGGATCCGCCGGGCAGGCTGAGGCACTTGGTCTCGTCTGCCTTGTTCCGCCACGCCCAGTGCTCGTCGCGCTCGTTGTTGGTCACGAACCAGTACTGTTCATCGCCACCGGTGCAGGGCAGTTGCACGATCCTGGCACCGTGCGCCAGCG
>DASVVF010000220.1:0-3263 GCA_036386695.1 Catenuloplanes sp.
ACCGGCGAGCAGGAGGCGGTCACCTTCGCCGCCCTGTCCAGCGGGCAGCTCAGCGAGGAGCAGTACTCGTCCTTCGTGGCCACCCTCACCGGCCAGCAGGAGGCCCTGGTGGCCTTCGCGCTGTCCGCCAGTGCCACCCAGCAGGCCCTGGTCAACAGCACGGTGACCGGCGACGCGGTGACCCTCGCCGACCAGACCTCCACCCAGCTCAGCCGCTCCGTCGGGCGGTCCACGCAGCTCAGCGCCGCGGAGGCCACCCGGTCGATCGGCGCGGTCACCGACCTGATGCGCTGGGCCGAGATCCGCCTCGAACAGCAGATGCTCGCCGAGGCGTCGGCGGCCAGCTCCGCGGTGACCCGGCAGGCCGCCGTGGAAGCCATCCTCGTGCTCTTGACGCTGGTGCTCGCGGTCGCGCTCGCCGTCGTGCTGGCCCGCTCGCTGAACCGGGCACTGCGCAAGCTGCGCGAGGGGGCCCTGTCGGTGGCCAACCGGGACCTGCCGGATGCCGTGGCCCGGCTGCGTGACGTCCGGGACCTGGGCGAGGGAGCCGCCGAGGACATTCTGCGGCAGGTCCGCGACCCGATCCAGCTGACCAACCGCGACGAGATCGGGCAGGTCGCGCAGGCCTTCAACGTCGTGCACCGGGAGGCGGTGCGGATCGCCGCCGAGCAGGCCGCCCTGCGCACCAGCGTCTCGGCGATGTTCCTCAACCTGGCCCGGCGCAGTCAGGCCCTGGTCGACCGGATGATCGGCGAGTTGGACCAGATCGAGCGCGCCGAGGAGGACCCGAAGCGGCTGGCCCAGCTCTTCGAGCTGGACCACCTGGCCACCCGGATGCGTCGCAACGACGAGAACCTGCTGGTCCTGGCCGGGGCCGACTCCAGCCCGCCGCGTCGCGAGGACGCGCTGCTGGTCGACGCGTTGCGGGCCGCGCAGTCCGAGGTGGAGCTCTACAACCGGGTGGAGTTCGGCACCGTCGACACCGACATCGCCATCGCCGCCAACGCCGTCAACGACGTGGTCCGGCTGATCGCCGAGCTGCTCGACAACGCCACCCGGTTCTCGCCGCCCACCACGGTGGTGGTCGCCGACGCCCGGCGCATCCGCGACTATGTCGTCGTCCAGGTCGAGGACCGGGGCCTGGGCATGTCCGAGGAGCAGATGGCCGCCCTCAACCGGCGGCTGGCGCAGCCGCCCACCGTGGACGTCGGGGCGTTCCGGCTGATGGGCCTGGCGGTGGTGGGTCGGCTGGCGGCACGCTACGGCGTACGGGTGGAGCTGCGGGCCAACATCGAGGGTGGCACCGTCGCCCAGGTGACCCTGCCCACCGCCATCGTCGTCCTGCCCCGTACCCGTACCCGCGAGTCGATCCCGGCCCGCAGCCCCCGGGCGGTCGGGTCCGGCCCGGCGCCGGTCGGTTCCGGTGGCGGCGGTTGGCCGGACGCGATGGCCCCGGCGCTGGCCACTACCGGCGGTACGACCGACACCTGGGCGACCGACACCTGGGGGACCCCGCGTGGTGGCTGGTCCGCGGCCAGCGGGGCCGGCGGCGAGCAGCAACCGGCCAGCCTGGCCGCCCGGGGCGCCGGAGCGCTGCCCGAGCACGCGATGCCGGCCCGCCTGCGCGACAGTCAGCCCGCCCCGGTCCGGGCGCCGTTGGAACAGCGGGTTCCCGGCCGCTCCGGCCTGCTGGAACCGGCCGCGACCACCCAGCAACTACCGGCCACCCAACCCCGACCCGCCGCCCAGCCCGGTCCGGTTGCTCACCCCGGCCCGGCGACCCAGCCGGGTCCGGTGGCTCAGCCGGGCCCGGCGACCCAGCCGGGTCCGGTGGCTCAGCCGGGTCCGGTGATCCAACCCTCGACGGCCCGCCCGGCGGTCCCGCCGCCCGGCCCGGCCCGGACCGCCGCCGACCAGCGGCACGTCACCCCGCCGGTCATCGCGCCGGCCACCGACCTGTCCGACAGCATGGCCTCGCCCACCGCCGCGTACCCGACCCTGCGAGCGGGGTCAGCGGCGAACGGGACCGGGGTGTTCACCGCCAACGGCGGGACCGTCCCGGCCACCGTGCCACCGGTCGCCGGGCCCGCTGGCACACCACCGCCCGCACCGGTCAACGGATGGGGCGCAGCCCTCGCGGCGATGCCCGCACCACCCGTGCCCCCGCCGGTCACCCGGGTCGACGACCGGGGTGAGGCGCCGATCTACCGGGCCATGGAGGCGGTCTGGTTCCGCGCCCATGACCAGCCGGCCACCGCCGAATGGGCGATGCCCACCGCCGGGTACGCGCCGCCGCCCCTCGCCGGGGCGGGCGACCGGACGGCTGCCGGCATGCCGGTCGGTCCGGTCGCCGGGTCGGGCAACGTCGGCGGGTACGGCAGCACCACGGTGGTCCCGGACGGGGTCCGCCCGGCGCCGTACGCCGCGGCGGCCGCGCGGGACACGGCGACCGCGGCGGAGCGGACCTACCCGCCACCGGCGCCTGTACCGGCGGACGTCGCGCCACCGGGGCCGGTCACCCGGTCCGGTACCTGGTCCGCCGCAGGATCCGGCGCCCCGACCGGGGACGCCGACCGCCGCGCCGGCGACCGCCCGGCCGGCGGGTCCGGCGACCGCGGCGCTGACCGCCCGGAGGTGGACGCGGGCCGGTTCGCCGGCGGCACCGACGGCGTCACCCGCCGGCCGGACCACCCCACCGGTCGGGCCGGCAATGACGAGCACTCCACCGGTCGGCTCGGTGATGACGAGCACCGCGCCAGTCGGGCCGGTGATGACGAGCACCCCACCGGCCACGGCGTGGGCCGGGCCGGCGGCCCCCTGGGGGGTGCGCCCACGGCGTCCGGTGGCGGTTCGGCGGGCGGGCACCACGGTGGCGCCACCGCGGCGCACCCGGTGGTGCCCGGGCAACGCCAGCCGGTCGAGGACAGCTGGCGTACCGCCGCCGACGAGGGATGGTCGCGCGCCTCCGCGGCGGCCGAACCGGCGATCGCCGGTACCACCCGGTCCGGGTTGCCCAAGCGCGTGCCGCAGGCGCAGCTCGTACCCGGCGGCATCAAGGCGCGCTCGGGTGGCGACAAGGCCCGGCGTACCCCCGACGAGGTGCGTGGGCTGCTGTCGGCCTACCACCGAGGCGTGCAACGGGGCCGATCGGCGGGCAGCGCCGAGGCCGCGGCAACGCAGACCCCACCCTTCGAGGAGATCGACAATTGACCAGGCCATCAGCTATCAGAGACCTGGGGTGGCTGCTCAGCAACTTCGCTGAC
>DASVVF010000221.1:0-5808 GCA_036386695.1 Catenuloplanes sp.
TCTGGTTCATAGTATTTCCGTGGGCGGAGCCGCTGCTGCCGTTCGACGACGTGCAGGTCACGCAGGACGGCGAACCGGGCGGCCCGGCCGGACCGGCCGGACCGGGCGCGGGCCCCGGCGGGGAGGCGGACCTCGGCGAGCACGATCTGCCGTACGACACCAGCGGCAACAACCGTCCACCCAGCCCAACCCGGAACCGGTGACCATGCGGGTCCTTGTGATCGACAACTATGACTCGTTCGTCTTCAACCTCGTGCAGTACCTGGGCCAGCTCGGCGCCGAGTGCGAGGTGCGGCGCAACGACGAGATCGAGGTCGCCGACGTGGGCCGGGTCGGGGCCGCCGGGGTGCTGCTGTCCCCGGGCCCGGGTACGCCGGACCGCGCCGGCATCATGCTGGACGTCATCGAGGAGTACGCCGGCAAGCTCCCGATCTTCGGGGTGTGCCTGGGCCACCAGGCGATCGGCGCCGCCTTCGGCGCGACGGTGACCCGCGCACCCGAGCTTCTGCACGGCAAGACCTCCCAGGTCCAGCACAAGGGCACCGGGGTGCTGGCCGGTCTACCGGACCCGTTCACGGCCACCCGCTACCACTCGCTGACCGTGCTGCCGGAGACGCTGCCCGACGAGATCGAGGTCACCGGCTGGACCGAGTCCGGGGTGGTGATGGCCCTGCGGCACCGCACCCTGCCGATCGAGGGGGTGCAGTTCCACCCCGAGTCGGTCCTCACCGAGGGTGGGCACACCATGCTGGCGAACTGGCTGGCCGACTGCGGCCTGCCGCAGGCCCGTGACCGGGCGCCCGAGCTGGCCGCCGAGGTCGAGCTACGCCGCCGGTCCGCCTTCGCGGCCACCTGAGGCTCCCGACCAGCGACCCCGCCGCCCCCCCGGCCCGGCCGGCTCAGCGGGGTTCCGACGCCCGCCTGCTCAGTCCGGGAGGGGTAGCCCGCCGCCCCCGGGCCCCGGCCCGGGTGCCGAGTTGGTCGGTGTTGGGGTGATCGTCGGCGACGGCGACGCCGGGCGCGGCACCTCCACCGTGAAAGTCACCTTCGATCCCTTGGTCGCCTTCGACTTGCCTTTCGGACTCTGGTCGACGACCTTCTCATCCCGGTCCGGCGCCACCGGTTTGACGATCGCGATCGGATCAAAGCCGCGGTCCTTGAGCAACGCCTCGGCCCCCTGCCGGGTCTGGCTGAGGACGTCCGGGACCTCCGCCTGGTTCCCCCGTGAGATGTCCACCCTGATGGGACTGTCCTTCGGGACCGACCGGCCCTGTGGACTCCACCCCACCACCGTGCCCTCCGGCTGGGTGCCGTCGACATCGTTGGGGACGAACCTCAATTCCGCGTCCGTGACGCGCTTCTCGGCGCTGTCTTTGTCGAGGCCCCTGAGGTCCGGAACCGGCACGGTGCCAGGGCCCTCGCAGACGTTGACCGTCACCGTTTCGCCCTCGGACAATTTGGTCCCGGCCAACGGCGCCTGGTCGGTGACCCTGCCGACGACGCACTTGTCACTCGTGTCCGGATCGCCGAGGGCGAAGGTCAGCTTGAGCCCTTGCAACCGCTCCTTGGCGGTGTCTTCGGTTTCCCCGGTGACCTTCGGGACTTCCACCTGGGTGGTCGACTGGGCAGTCGGATCCGGCTTCTTGGAGTTGAAGTACAGGCCGACGACCAGCGCGATCACGGCGAGCACGCCGAGGCCGGCCAGGGCCGCCATCACCCAGGACGAGGTACGCCGGGGTGGCGGCGGCGGGCCGCCGACGCTGGCCGGGATCGGCCGGGTGGCGCCCGCCGGCCGGTGGGTCGGCGCGATCGCCATGGTCTCGTCGTCGCGCATGACGGGGGTGGCGAGCACCGGTCGACCCGACACCGCGCGCAGCACGTCGGCGCGCATCTCCTGGGCGCTCTGGTAGCGGTTGAGCGGGTTCTTCGACAGCGCCTTCAGCACGATCGCGTCGAGGTCCGGCGGCACGTCGGGGTTCAGCTCGCTGGGGGTCGGCGGTTCCTCCCGGACGTGCTGGTAGGCGACGCTGACCGGGCTGTCGCCGACGAACGGCGGGTGGCCGCAGAGCAGCTCGAAGAGCACGCAGCCGGCGGCGTACACGTCGGAGCGGGCGTCGACCGACTCGCCGCGGGCCTGCTCCGGGGAGAGGTACTGGGCGGTGCCGATGACGGCGCTGGTCTGCGTCATCGTGCTGGCACCGCTGGCCAGGGCCCGGGCGATGCCGAAGTCCATCACCTTGACCTGACCGTTCTGGGTCAGCATCACATTGCCGGGCTTGACGTCGCGGTGGATGATCCCGTGCCGGTGGCTGAACTCCAGCGCGGCACACATGTCGGCGGTGATCTCCAGCGCCCGGCGGGGCATCAGCCGGCCTTCGGCGGCGAGCACCTCCTTGAGGGTCCGCCCGTTGACGTACTCCATGACGATGAAGGGCAGCTTCTCGCCGGTGGCGGCGGTTTCCTCGCCGGTGTCGTAGACGGCGACGATCGCCGGGTGGTTGAGCGCGGCGGCGTGCTGCGCCTCCCGCCGGAAGCGTTCCTGGAAGGTCTGGTCGCGGGCCAGGTCGGTGCGAAGCATTTTGATCGCCACGTCCCGGCCCAGCCGGAGGTCGCGACCACGGTGCACCTCGGCCATGCCGCCGTAGCCGAGGAGTTCCCCGACCTCGTAGCGGCCGCCGAGCTGGCGGGCCTGCGCCGTCATCTTCTCTGTCGTCCTTCGGTCGTGTGGAGGTAACCCGGTCCGGAGCTGTCGCCGAACCAGGTCAGCGCCCACCGCTGGGCGTTCTGCTGCCTTAGACGGTACGACGTACCCGATAGTTGTTCAGCATGGGCGTTCGACGCAACCGCCACGCCCACCGGCAGCGGGGCGCTTGACGTCCCCAAGGCACCCGGCTTGAGCAGGTATGAGATGACACCGGCGCAGAGCAGGACGAGCAGGGCCAGGACCACCGCGACCACGATCAGGAACTGCCGACCCCCGGAGCGCTGCGGCGGCGCAGCCGGCTGGTAGGGCGGCGGCGCGGCCGGCTGGTACGTCCTGGGGGGAGGCGCCGGCTGGTACGTCCGGCCGGCCGGCTGCGGCGGCTGCGGGCGGGCCGGCTGGGGGCGCGGCGGCTCAGGCTGCGGGCGGGCCGGCACGGTGGCGGCACCGCGCGCGTACCCGTTGTTGCGTCCGGCCGGCGGGACTCCCGGTCCCGCGGGCGGGTAGGGCGGTCCGTTCCCGGCCATCTGACCGGGCACACCGGAGACGGGCCCGCCGGAGACGGGCCCGCCGGAGATCGGCGCGCCGGACCGCGGCCGGGCGGGTACGCCGGAGATCGGGCCGGCCGTGGGGGTGGCCGCGCCACGCACGATCGGGGTGGTCACCAGGTTGGCCGCGGCCTGCCGGGCGACCGTCGCCAGCGACGCGGCGGTGGGCCACCGGGCCGACGGGTCCTTCGCCATCGCGCGTTCGACGATCGAGCGCACCGCCGGGGGGATGTCGCCGGGCAGTGGCCGGGGCGCCTCCCGGACGTGCCGCATCGCGATCTCCACGGGGTTGTCGCCGTCGAACGGCCGGTGCCCGGAGAGGCACTGGTAGGCCACCACGCCGAGGGCGTACACGTCGGAGGTCGGGGTCGCGGTGGAGCCGGTGGCCTGCTCCGGTGAGATGTAGGACGCCGTGCCCAGCACGGCGCCGGCCGCGGTCAACTGGCCGACCAGGGCGGAACGGGCGATGCCGAAATCGGTCAGGACCAGTGTCCCGTTGGGGCGTACCAGCAGGTTGCCGGGTTTGACGTCGCGGTGCACGATGCCGTTGGCGTGCGCGGCGTGCAGCGCGTCGGCGGCCTGGGCGACCAGCGCCATGGTGCGGGCCGGGGTGAGCCGGCCGACCCGGCCCAGGGTCGTCGACAGGGCGTCGCCCTCGACGTACTCCATCACCAGGAAGGCGATCTGCTGGTCGCTGCCGTAGTCGTAGACGTCCACCACACCCGGGTGGTTGATGGTCGCCATGGTGCGCGCCTCCCCACGGAAGCGCTCGGCGAAGCCGGGCTCGTCCAGCAGGGCGGGCAGCAGGATCTTCACCGCGACGGTGCGACCGAGCACCTCGTCGGTGCCGCGCCACACGTCGCCCATCCCACCGCCGGCGATCCGCTCGTCGAGCCGGTAGCGTCCGCCGAGGGAAACGCCGGGACTGATCATCTCAGTTCCCCACGCCGGCGACCGCGCGCATGATCTGCCCGGCGATCCGGGTCGCCTCGCCGCTGCCGCCGTCGCCGACGTTCTCCAGCACCACCGCGACGGCGGAGATCGGCTCGTCGTTCTTCATGACGAAGCCGATGAACCAGCCGTGCTCCTTCTCACCCTCGCCGGCCTCGGCGGTGCCGGTCTTGCCGCCGACCCGGTAGCTGGAGATCCGCGCCTTCGTCCCGGTACCCGACTGCACCACACTGACCATCATGTCCTGCAGTTCGGCGGCCGCCTCCTCGCTGACCGGCCGGCGCAGGCTCTGCGGTGACGCGGTGTAGTGGTTGGTGGTCCGGTCCGGGCCGAGCAGCTGCTTGACCAGGTACGGGCGCTTCTGGTCGCCCTTGTTGGCGACGGTGGCGGCGATGAGGGCACCCTGCAGCGGCGTCATCCGAACGTTGCTCTGACCGATGGAGGACACGCCCAGTGCCGCCGGGTCCTCGCTGCCGTCGGCGTTCTTCATCTCGCCGGTACGGCTGGCCGCCACCCCCAGCCCGCTGCCGGTCAGCTTGCCGACGGTCAGATCCTGCTGTTCGAAGCCGAAGTCGCGGGCCTTCTTCTTGACCGCTTCGGCACCGAGCTTCACGCCGAGCTGGGCGAACCCGGTGTTGCACGACTCGGTGAGCGCCTCACGCAGGGTCACCTGCGCCTCCGGACAGATCGACGGCGCGGCGTTCGTGATCTTCTCGCCCGAGTTCGGCAGGTCGAAACTGGATCCGGCCGGGATGGAAGTCTGCTGGGTGTGCTGGTTTTCCAGGGCGGCGGCTGCGATGACCACCTTGAAGGTCGACCCGGGGGGGAAGGTCTCGCCGAGGGCCCGGTTCTTCAGCGGCCCCTGCTTGTCCCGCTCCAGCTTGATGTAGGCGTCCTGGGCGGCCTTGGTGTTGTGCGACACCAACGGGTTGGGGTCGAAGCTGGGCATCGAGACCAGGGCCTGCACCGCGCCGGTCTTCGGGTCGATCGCCACCGCGGCGCCGCGTTCGGCGCCCACCTTGTTGTCCTGCAGCTGCTTGAACGCGGTCTGCTGGGCCCGCGCGTTGAGGGTCAGCACGACGTTGCCGCCGCCGGTCTGGTCGCCGGTGAACATGTCCTTCACCCGGTCGCCGAAGAGCTGGTCGCTGGTGCCGGCGAGGAACTCGTTCTCGCTGCGCTCGATGCCGGTCGCCGCGCCGTTGACCGGTTTGTAGCCCAGGACGTGGGCGTACTGCTGCTTGAACGGGTAGCTGCGCAGGAACTTCAGCTCACCCTCGGTGGCCTTGCTGCTGGCCACCGACTCGCCACCGACCTCGAGGACGCCTCGGGCCCGCTCATACTCGGCGACCTGCACCCGACCGTTGTAGCCGCTGGTGCGGTATTCATCGGCCTTGTAGGCCTGCACCCAGTTCAGGTTGGCGAACAACAGTCCGAACAGGACCATGACCACCACCCCGGCCTTGCGCAGCGGCGCGTTCACGGACGGATCACCTCCGTCTGGGCACCGTGCAACTGGGCGGGTGGATTGATCTGGCCGCCGACCCGCGGCGCGGCGTTGCCGTCGACCGGCCGGCGGGCGGCGTCGGAGATCCGCAGCAGCATCGCCAC
>DASVVF010000222.1:0-7033 GCA_036386695.1 Catenuloplanes sp.
GACGTTCCGATCCCTGGTCCACCGGCAGCTGTCGACCGTGCGGTACGCGCCGTCGCGCAGCGTCGCGGTGTCCCGGGAGTTGTTCCAGATGGAATGCCCCGATCCCCAGAAGCGGTGCCCGGTGGGTCTGCCGTTGGTGCCCCGGCCGGTGCGGACGTAGACGTTGCGGCCGGCGCCGAGGTAAACGTTGCCGGTGAACCGGTAGACATGGCCGGCGGCGTCGCGGATGGTCCAGTTCCTCAGGTTGACCGTGGTGCGGGTCTTGTTGGTCAGCCGCACCCACTCACCGTTGAGACTGGCGTTGCCGCGGGTGTCCCGGCCCGGGGAGTCATACTGGATCTTGGTGAACTGGACCGAGCCGGGGCCGGGCTGCGCCGGGGCCGGCCGGACCGGGGCCGGTCTCGCCGGCGGTCGGGTCGGCGGCAGCGGCTTGACCACCGGTGCCGGTGCGACCGGTCCGGGTGCCGGCGGTGCCAGTGCCGGTGGTGCCGGTGGTGCTGGCGGTGCGGGTGGTGCGGGTGGTGCGGCTGGTGCCGGTGGTGCCGGCGCGGGTGGTGCCGGTGGTGCCGGTGCGGGCGCCTCCGGTGCCGGTGGCGCCGGTAGCTCCGGCGCGCTGGGTGGTGGCACTGCGGTCCCGCCGCCGATCTGGTGGGTGACGGAGTAGTTGCCGGTGATGCTGGTTTCGGGGTCCCCGCCGATCCAGGCCCGCAGGAACTGCGGCCGGACCGGGCCCGGGTCGGTCAGGGTGGTCAGGTACCGCCCCGCGCCGTCGGTGAATCCCTCGGCGACCGTGCTCCAGGCGCCACCGGAGACGGCCTGCTGCAGTCGCACCTCCAGAAAGGGCTGATTGGGACTGGCGGTCACCACGATGTCGATGGTGCCGGCTGGTGACGGGCTCACCGACAGCATCGGCAGCACCTGTACGGTCACCAGTCGCGTCGGCGACCGCAGGCCCTCCGCCTCGGCGGCGAACAGGAAACCCGTGTCGACGTACCTGACGAACCGGTACGTGCCGTCGCTGCCCGCGGTGGCCGTCAGGGGAAGCCCGGTCTGCTCCCAGTCGATCGCCGGCTGCAGGTCGTTCCAGTTGAACGCGGACTCCAGAAGGTGGACCTGGGCACCCGGCCGGGCGGTGCCGGTGATGGTCACCGCGCCGAAGCCGACCCAGGTCGACGGGGCCGAGATGGTCGGCGCCACGTCGCCGGGGGCGGCCACCGCCGGCGACCCGATCACCACCGCGGCGAGCAGACCCAGGCAGACCCGTCGGGCGGTGGCGAACGCCCACCGTCCGGTGTCGGGCAGCCGTCCGGTGTCGGGCAGCCGCCGGGTCGGTGGGGTGGACGGGTCCGGTGGCGCCGGCGGCGTGGGGCGGGGACGCATCGTGGGGGTCTCCTTGAGTGGCGAGGGGGGCCTCCGCGTGCGGCGATGTCACTGCACGGTCGGTGCGCCGGCCGGTGACCAGGCGGTTAACTGAGCGTAGCGATGGCTACGTACCGTAGTAACCCGCCGCCGGGAGCCCGATCTCGACCAGCCGGTCGAGCGAACTGTCCGTTTGGCGGCTGTCGGCCGAGCGGTTTCGCTACGAAGCGTCAAACCCCGGCGGTGGCCCTCAGTAACCGCGCCTCCTGTGCCAGGGCGGCGTCAGCGCCCTGCCGATGCCGGCGGGGCGGGCGCGGGCTCGCCGACGCCGCCCTGGTGTTGCGACCCGGTGTCGAAGAACCTGTCGAGGTAGGCATCCGGCGCGAGGGCGCTGTCGCGGATCAACGAGTACACCTCGGCGCCGTGTTCCGGCTCGTCCGCCAGGTGGTACGCCTGCGCCAGGCCCAGGTAGCGGCTGCCCGTGTCCGCCGCGTAGTCGAGCGCCTCTCCCTCGGCCAGCGCCACCGCCTCCGCGAAGTCGACCGCCCGCCACATCGTGACGCGTTCCTCGTAGCCGACGCGTTCCTCGTGGCCGGTGGGCCCACCACCGTGTCCGAACAGACAGCGGACCGAGAACCAGTGCCGGCCGTCCGAGGTGCCGCCGGCCGCGCCCAGGTGAGCGCGGCGCACGTCGGCCAGGAAGTCGCGCACCCGGTCGACGTCCGGCTCGGCGGGCAGCACGCTGGTCGTCCGTTCGAACAGGGCGTCCTCGCGGTCGTAAACGGAGATCATCTGGTCCGGGGTCATCCGGTCAAACGCGAAGTAGTCGGCCGGGTCGCCGACCCGTACGGTCAGCTCACCGGTGGCCAGCAGTTCCCGGCCCTGCCGCAGCAGCCGCAGCAGGTGCCGGGCGTATTTGGCGGTCCGCCGGCGGTTGTCGCCGGGCGACGGGCCGTCGCCGCGGTTGCTCAGCCTGACCGCCTGCTGCCGGGCGTACCGCCCGTAGGCCGACCGGACGGCGGGCTCGGACAGCAGCGCCCCGCGCAGGTCGATCAGCCGTTGCCCGAAGTCCGCGTCGAGGGTCTCGTACAGGGCGGTGGGCAGCCAGAGCAGCTCGGTGATGGTCGGGTTTCCCTTGAGCGCCAGCTTCAGGTACTTCCCGATCTCGTGGGTGGTCGAGTCCGGGCCGGTCGTCACCCGCGTTTCCCGGCTACCGTGCCAGTCCAGACCGGCGATCTCGATCGTGGGTGCGACGAACACCGCGAGGCGATCCACGTCCGAGCCCTCCCGGGCCAGGCCGTACGCGGTCGAGCCGACGATCCCGGACAGCAGAACGGTCATGGCCGAGCACCCTCTCTCAGAAGTCGCCGTCGGCCACCTGGAAGCAGGTCAGCCCCATCGTTCGCCATTGCCGGACCACCTGATCCCGGTCGTCGATGACGAAGGCGACGGTGTAGCGACCTTCGATGTGCCGGCGGTACAGCTCCTCCTTGACGACGAAGTCCTTACGGTTGTCCCGCTCCGGTCGCATGTACAGCTCGGCGTAGGGCACCCGTTGAGCGTCGAGCCACATCTCCGTCTGCCACCGGCAGCTCTCGTCCCGCCCGGAGACCAGGATGATCTCGTGCCGGCCGGCAGCGCCGATGAGCTGAACCAGTTCGACCACGGGAGGGTTGGGCCGGTCCTCACCGACGCGGTGCCAGTCGAACGGGGAGCGGTCCGCCCGGATGGCCAGGGTGCCGTCGATGTCGACCAGGACAGCGCGGGGCAGCGCGGCCACGGCGTCGCCCTCGGCCTGCGGGGCGGGGGTCATCCGGGTGCTCCTCAAGGGTCGCGACGGCATCGTCGACGGACCCGTCCGGTGCCGCGGGACGTCACCGAGGGGAACCCGACGCGGTAAACCTTCTCACCGGTACGGCGACTTCCCCACGGATTTCCCGGGCCGCCGCCGGCCGCCGGGGCCGCAGTCGCTCCCCGGGGATGGGTGGCACGCGCCCGCGACCCGGGCGCGTGCCGACGTCATCGACGGGTGCTGCAGGTGTCACAGGTGTGTGGGCCCATCGGATGCGACGGGCCCTGCCAACCGGTGCCGGCGGCATGGCGCCACAGCTGCGACCACGTCGCCGGGCGCCGGACGGGAACGGGGACGGGGACGGCAAGGGTCGTCGCGCACCCGTCGCAGATCAGCTCCAACCGGGGGGTGCCATGGCGCCGTCGGGTCTGGGTAACGGCCACGATCGGTCTCCTAACTCGTCGGCCGGCGAAGCGGGGAGCGCCCGGACACGGCCGGTGACGACCGCGGCACTCTGCTCAGTAAGACGCCGCGGCCGCGCCGTGGGTTCCCTGGTGAGGGCTGTTTTCTCGGCGTAGGCAAGCCCAGGGGAGCACCGGCCCGCACGCCCTCACTCCCGCTCCGAGTCCTTCTTCGCGTCCCTGGCCATCGCCAGGTCCACCGCCAGCACGCTGGCCAGGATGACCAGGTGGTCCTCGCCGTCGGCGATGCGCACGCCGTAGGTGTCGCGCAGGCTCAGCCAACTCTTCGACACGGTGGCGACCTCCCGGCCGTCCCGTCGCACGGTGAACTCGTGGTCGAGCAGGTCACCCTTCATCTCCAGGTCGTCGGGACCCGGGACGTCGATGACGAACTTCTCCCGGAACGGGGTGAACAGGCTCTTGCGCACCTCGGCGGCCTGCTGCCCGCCCACGGTGATCCGGTACGTCGGACGCAACGACACCAGCTGCCGGTGCACCGAGGCGACCTCCAGCCCGGACGGATCCCGCAGCACCAGTCGGTCGCGCACGCTGAACACCTTGCCGTCGACGTGGAAGACCTTGCGGCCGTCGTCATCGGTGATGTCGAAGTCGTCGCCAATGTCGAAGAACCGTTCCCGGATGACATACATGCCCTGATTGTGCGCCACCATCCGGCCCGGGCGCAGGCGGGCGGCGCGTGGTCCGGTTGCGCCCTGGGGGCGGCGTTTGACAGCCGGTGCACAGAGCCGGCACAACACGGTGACAGGGGTGACGGTGAGGCTCAGGGGGCTGAACCGCGTACCCGCCCGACGACAGGACGATCCCATGACCTCGACACTTCCCGGCCCGTCGCCCGCCGCCACGGCGCCGGACCCGGTCGCGGACCACGGACCGGCCCCGACGCCCACGGCGCCACCGGGTCGCCGGGCGTGGGCCGGTGCGTTGGCCCGCGGCCGCCCGGACGACCCGCGGTGGGTCCGACCCGCGCTGGTGGCCCTGCTGGCCGGGACCGCGTTGCTCTACCTGTGCGCCCGCCGGTCGACGGGGTGCCGGTCGGGATGACCGGCCAACTGCTGCGCTTCGCCGGGGTCGGCCTGGCGAGCACCCTGGCGTACCTGCTGCTGTACGGGTTGCTGCGCCAGGTCACCGAAGCGCAGCTGGCCAACCTGGTCGCGTTGCTGGGCACCGCCGTCGCCAACACGGCCGCGAATCGGCGGCTGACCTTCGGGGTCCGGGGCCCCGGCGGGGCGGTGCGCCACCAGGCCGACGGGTTGGCGATCTTCGCCCTCGGGCTGGCCGTCACCGGCGGGTCACTGGCGGCGTTGGCGGCGGTGGCCCCGGCGCCGTCGCGGGTGCTGGAGCTGGTCGTGCTGGTCGGCGCGAACCTGGTGGCCACGGTCCTGCGTTTCCTGCTGCTGCGCGCCTGGGTGTTCCGCCCCCGCCGCGCCGGCTGACCGGTCCGCCCGGGGGCCGGTTTCCGGTCACCGCCGGACGCCGCGGTCGCGGCGGGCCGGCGGGTCGGTCGCCCGGTCGATCGTCGGGTGGGCCGGGACCGCCGAGGCCCGGTACGCACCGCCGAGGCGCTCCGCCAGCACCGCGAGTTCGGCCACCAGCTCGGCGGGCTCCAGCACCACGAAATCGTGGCCGAGCACGGCGACGTGCAGGGCGATCAGCGCCAGCGAGTCCGCCCCGGTGGTCAGCAGACAGGTCCCCGGATCGACCGCTTCGATGGTGGCGACCGTGGGCGGCACCCGGTCGACGACCAGGTGGGCCGGCGCCCGGAGCAGAACGCGGGCCTGGAACCGGTACGGGGCGGTGGCCACCGAGTCGGCGACGAAGGCGGCCGCGTCCGGCGGATCCTGGGCGGTGAACCGGATCCCGGTCGACCGGGGCCCGCTGATCCGGTCGACCCGGAAGGTCCGCCAGTCGGCGCGGTCGCGGTCACGCGCGACCAGATACCAGCGGCGACCGGTGTGCACCAAGCGGTGCGGCTCCACCGTGCGGACGCTGGCCGCGCCGTCGCGGCCGCGGTACCCGAAGGTGACCGTGTGCAGGCCCTGGCACGCCTCGGCGATCAGGGTGAGCACGTCCGGGTCCACCATGGCGGCCGGACCGGCCAGCGGGACGGTCGCCAACCGCAGCGCGGCGGCGCGCTGGCGCAGCCGCGCCGGCAGCAGCCGCTCCAGCTTCACCAGCGCGCGCAGCGAGGTCTCCGCGACGCCGGTCGCGGTGTGACCGGTCGCGGTTCGCAGGCTCAGCACGACGGCGATCGCCTCGTCGTCGTCCAGCAGCAGCGGCGGCAGCGTCGATCCGGCCGCGAGCCGGTAGCCGCCGGCGACGCCCGGCGTGGCCCGCACGGGGTAGCCGAGGTCGCGCAGTCGCGCGACGTCGCGACGCAGCGTCCGCCCGGTCACGGCCAGGCGCTGCGCGAGCTGCGGCCCGGTCCACTCGGCCCGGCCCTGCAGCAGTGACAACAGTCGCAGCAGCCGCGTGGAGGTGTCGAGCATGAATCCAGTCTGCCAGCGAATGAGGACCGGACCTGTCCGCGATCGGGGCTAGCCTGCCAGCATGACCTTGTTTCCTGCTCGCTACCCGACCCGGCGGTGACCGTCATGGCATACGACATCCAGGTGACCCAGGACAGCACCGATCCCCACCCGCTCGCCGACTGGTGGGCCGAGACGCTCGGCTGGCAGGTCCAGCCCTCCGACGAGGCGTTCATCCGCCGCATGATCGCCGAGGGGTACGCCACCGAGGAGGACACCAGGATCCACAACGGAGTGCTCGTCTGGCGGGCCGGCGCGGCGATCCTGCACCCGGACGGGCCGCAGCGCGCCCCGCGGGTGCTGTTCCAATGGGTGCCCGAGGAGAAGGCGGTGAAGAACCGCATGCACTTCGACGTCCGGGTCGGCACGGACGACGTCGCCTCGGTGGTCGACAAGCTCACCGGGCGCGGCGCCAGCGTCCTGCACCACGGGCGTCAGGGTCCGCAGACCTGGGTCACGCTGGCCGACCCGCAGGGCAACGAGTTCTGCGTCTCGCCGTCGGCCTAGGCGGGTTCCCGCCGTCGCGGCTCGGCCGCCGGCCCGCCCGGGTCGGCGGCCGATCCCATCGCGCCGGGCGGGTAGTTCCACCGGGCCATGGTCGCCGCGTGGTCGGACTCGATCCGGCGGACCAGGTCGCCGGGCAGTTCGTCGCGCCAGGCGCCGACGATCCCGCGGCGGAAGAACGCCGACGCCGCCCGCGGCCGTTCGCGGAAGCCGTGGCGCGTCTCCTGCTCCCGCAGGCGTTCGAAACGCGCCGCCGCCACGGCCGCGACGACCCGCTCCCGGCTCACCGTCAGCCCGGCGAACGCCGCCAGCCGCGCGAACTCGCCGACCGGGTCGGCGTGCAGATCCTCGTACCGGAAGACCCCCACCGG
>DASVVF010000223.1:0-1526 GCA_036386695.1 Catenuloplanes sp.
GCGGCCGTGACGATCGCCCGGGACGCGCCCACCGCCGCCCGGGACACCTCGGCGGCCAAGGTCGCGTGCGCCGATGCCGCGCACCGGGCGGCCCGCGCCGCGCTGCAGGTGCACGGCGCGATCGGCTACACCGCGGAGTACGGCCTCGGCCGGTGGCTGACGAAGATCCGCGCGTTGCTTCCCGCCTGGGGTACCCAGTCCGAACACCGCGCGCGGGTGATGGCCGCTCTGCTGGCGCAGGGGGGTCGGACGTGGACCTGACCGATCCCGGCGAGGAGGACCGCCGGGCCCTGCGCGAGGCGGTGCGTGAGCTGCTGACCCGGCACGCCGGGCGGGCGGAACCGGCGCCGCCGGGCGGGTACGACCGGTCCCTGTGGTCCCGGTTGTGCGACCAGATCGGCGTGGCCGGGCTGGCGGTGCCGCAACGGTACGGCGGCGCCGGCGCCGGCCTGCTGGAGGCGCACGTGGTCCTCGACGAGCTCGGCCGGTCCCTGACCCCGGCACCGATGCTGGGCTCCGCGGTGCTGGCCGCCCAGGCGGTGCTGCACTGCGGCGACCCGGGGGCCTGCCAACGGCTGCTACCCGGGATCGCCGACGGCAGCCGGCTGGCCGCCCTGGTGTGGGCGGGGCCGGCCGGTGGCTGGGACAGCACCGACATCGCCTGCACGGCCACCGCCGCGGACCGGCTCACCGGCCGGGCCCACTACGTGCTCGACGGGGACCTCGCCGACACCCTGCTCGTGCTGGCCCGCCATCCGGACGGGATCGGGCTCTACGAGGTCGACCCGGCCGCGGCCGGACTGGCCCGGACCGCCGTGCCCGCCCTGGACGGTCTGCGCCGGCTGGCCCAGGTCGAACTGGTCGACGTGGCCGCCCGGCGGCTGTCGGCGCACTGTCCGGTCGACCGGTTGCGCGACATCGCCTGCGTCGCGCTCAGCGCCGAACAAGTCGGCGCCGCCGGCCGGGCTCTCGAACTCACCGTCACCCACGTCAAGAACAGGGTGCAGTTCGGTCAGCCGATCGGCGCGTTCCAGGCGCTGCAGCACCGGCTGGCCCACCTGCACGTGCTGGTGGACAGCGCCCGTTCGGCCTCGTACGCGGCGGCGTCGGCCACCGTCGGCGGCGCACCCGACGCGCCACTGCTGGCCGCGGTCGCCAAGGTGTACTGCTCGGAGACCCTGCAACGGGCGGCCGCGGAGATGATCCAGCTGCACGGTGGGATCGGCGTCACCTGGGAACACGACGCGCACCGCTACCTCAAGCGGGCACACGGGGCGGCCCAGCTCTTCGGGCCGCCGCACCGGCACCTGGGCCGGATCGCGTCGACGCTGCTCGACGACCGGCCCGCCGGGTAGCGGCCGACCGGACCGAACCGCCGGCCGGCCACCGGTCAGGCGCCGGCGCTGCGCCGACACTTCGACGTACGGGCGCGCCGGCAGGGGATAATCGGCGCATGACGCGCGCGTACGTGGTGACCGGGGGCGGCCGGGGGGTTGGACGGGCCATCGCGCAACGGTTACTCGACG
>DASVVF010000224.1:0-2007 GCA_036386695.1 Catenuloplanes sp.
GCGGCGTGACGGCCACCGAGCACTGCGTCCCCGGATCGGCCGTCCATTCGTTCACCGCGATCATCGTCCGGCCACCCGGTGCCGCCGAGCTGATGGTCTTCGGCCTCCTGCCGGCCGGGGTGGTCCGGGCGGAGGTGGCCCTGGACGGTTCGGTGTGGCATTGGCGGGAGCGCGACCGGCCAACCAGCCCGGTACAGGTACGCACCCAGAAGTCCGGGTCGCCGTACCTGGCCGCGGTGCTGCCCGTGCCGGTGGCCGGCGCCTCGTCCGGGGCGCGGTGGGAGGACGGCTCAGGTGTCGACATCCGGGTGTTCGACGCGCGCGGACAGGAACTCCGACCCGTCGTTCGGTAACGCCCCCACCAGGCCGGACCGTCGGCCGGGGGGACCACCGGAACTGGCGAACCGGGCGGCTCACCGGGCCTAATATCCCCTGCCGGGGGCAGGGTCCGGGAAAGCTCGGGCAGCCCCCGTCATCCGCGAACGAGAAGAACAGGGAGCATCGCGACATGAGCGCTGACGACATCTGCGAAGTCGTAGTCACCGCCCCCGACCCCGAGTGGCTGGCCGGATTCACCCGCGGCCTCGTCGCCGCCCGCCTCGCCGCCTGCGGCCACACCATCAGCCAGATCCGCTCGATCTACCGGTGGCAGGGGTCGGTGGAGGACGAGGCGGAGGCGCGCGTCGCCCTGCACACCCGGGTCAGCCTCGTACCCCGCATCGTCGAATACGCCGACCAGCACCATCCCTACGACGTGCCGTGCGTGATCGCCCTGCCAGTCGTCGGCGGCAACCCCGGGTACGTCCAGTGGGTGCTCGAATCAACAGATCCCGGGTGACCTCGGCCGACGCGGCCGATGTGCTTTTTTGTGCTTCCCCGTGCGTAGGTGTGCACATTGCCGGAGGGATCGACTATGGTACGGCTTCGACCATCCAACTCCGCATGTCGATGATCGAAGAACGGGGAGAACATGCATTTCCTGACCAGGCGGCGTCTGCTCACCACAAGCCTGTCATCGCTGGCCATCACCGCGCTGACCGCTGTCGCGCCTCCACCGGCCGTAGCCGCGCCGCGGGAGCAGCCGGCATGCCAGTGGCAATGGGCCGATCTGCCGGTACCGTCGGGTGTGGAACGCGCCACGGTAACCGGGACGGACGGGGCCGACAGGTTCGTCGGGCACACCACGCGGCGGGTGACCGGAGGCATCGGCATCCTTGACGAGGGTGCGCTCTGGGAGCAGGGGACGTTGCGGCCCCTCGGCGCGGCGTATGGCCTGAACACGTACCTGCGAGCCGTCAATAGCGCCGGAGTGGCGGTGGGCTACGCAACGGACTCCCGGCCCGGTGGAGTGCGTTTCCCGGTCCGCCACCGCGACGGGCGGTATGAGGCGCTGCCGGTGCCGGCGAACGCGACCGGGTCCGCCGCCGCGATCAACGAGAAGGGCGACGTCCTCGGCGAGACGTCGGGCAAGGTGACCGTTTGGCCGGTCGATCGTCCCGGCACCACGGTGACGTTCAACCCCTCCGCGGGCGGTTACGCCGAGGGGGTTGATATCGACGAGCAAGGAAACGTCCTCGGGTGGCTCTACGGCGGGGAGGCGTTCAGCTGGGCCCCCGACGGTACGCATCGGCTGCTGACGCATTCCCGTCCGGGGACCCGCCTGTCGCCGCGGGCGTTTTCCGGGGACCGGATCATCGGTCTTGAGGACAATGTCGTCACCGAGTGGAGCCGGCAAGGCGCCGTGCTGCGGTCGTACCCCAGCGGTATGTCCTTCGCGGCGGTCAACGGCACCGGCACGATCGTCGGCCAGCGGGGCGGCGTCACGGTTCTGGCCAGCAACGGCGTGATCGAGCGGGAGCTTCCGGCCATGGCGGGCCAGCACGTGACGCCGTCGGCCATCACCGACGAGCTGGTCGTGGCGGGCAGCCGCCGGGTGGCCGGGGCCAACGAGAACACCGTGGTCTACGGGCGTTGCGTCTGAGACCGTAGCGGGTCCGGTCGACGGGC
>DASVVF010000225.1:0-3876 GCA_036386695.1 Catenuloplanes sp.
GGACGCCATCATCCACTCAAGGACATCCGCCCGGTGCCCCGGCGCGGCGCGACCGCGGTCACCGGCGGCGGCGCGACCGCACGGTCACCGTCGACGACGCGCGGATCGGTACGGCGCTGGCGCCAACGCGGACGGCCCGCACCGGTGCGGTGCGGGCCGTCGCCGGTGCGGTGGATCAGCGCCGGCAGGTTGGTTCGTGGTGGTGCGGTGGGTCAGCGGAGGGTCCACCGTTGGATAGTGCTGCCGGTGCAGGTCCACAGCTGGGTGAGCGTGCCGTTGGCGGTGCCGGCTCCGGCCGGATCCAGACACAACCCGTTGTGCCGGTTGACGATGGTGCCGTTGCTGTTGATGTTCCACTTCTGGTTGGCGCCACCGGTGCAGTCGTAGATGGCCACCGCCGTGCCGGGGGCGGTGCCCCAGACCCAACCTTCCACGCACTTGTTGCTGCTGGTGCGCAACTCGCCCGCCGCGGTGCTGGTGAAACGCTGGTTGGCATTGCCGGAGCAGTCCCAGAGGACCAGCCGGGTGCCGTTGGTGGTGGTGCCGTTGGGCACGTCGAGGCACCGGTTGGCGTGCTGCGACACGATGGTGGTGCCGCCGCCGGTGTTGCCACCGCTGTAGACGGAGGCCTCCCGGGCGGTGGAGCGGATGCCGTTCGCGCCGTTGAAGATCCGCTGACCCCACCAGGTCAACCGGTTGGCGTCGAAGCTGGTGGCCATGTCGAGATACTCGACGCCGCCACCGTTCCCGCTCCACGACCAGCCGAGGTACCCCAGGCCGCGGGACTGCGTCGCCGCCATGATCGCGTCCTCGTCGGGGTTGCCGTCCGAGTGGTTGTGTCCGAACTCGCCGACCAGGATCGGTAGCCTGGCGCTGACGAACCGGTTCAGGTAATCGTTCACTTTGGCCGCTGTGTTGAAGACCCCGTACATGTGGATAGAGAAGATCAGATTGCGGTTCGGGTCGCTGGCGAATACCGCGGCGGCGTTGTCGCGCATGGTGAACGACCAGTCCTGACCCCAGTTCGGGCCGTCCACCATCAACGTATGACTGAGGCCGGCGGCGCGCACCTTGCGGATGGCCCCGGTGGTGTCGCCGGTCCACCGGCCGTAGTTGTTGTTGCCCACCGGCTCGTTGCCCAGGTTGATGATGACGTACCGCTCCTGGCCGACCAGGGTGCCGCGGATGCGGATCCAGTAGTCGGCCGCCTGGGAGAGGGTGATCGCGGCCGTGTCGCCCAGACCGGTGGTGTCGTGCACCTCAAGTACGCAGATGAGCCGGTTCTGCCGGCACAGCGAGATGATGTTCGCGACGTCTCCGCTGCTGCTACCGGTGGTCAGGACGACCCGTACGGTGTTCGCGCCCAGCGCCTTGATCTTGGCCAGGGAACTGGTCTCGCCGGGGTACCAGGCGTGTGGGTGGTTGACGCCGCGCATGACGAAGTCGTTGTCGTTGGCGTCGTAGAGCCGGCCGTTGGCTACGTAGAACCCGGTGGCGGCGTGGGCCGGCTGCACCGCGACCCCGAGCGCGGCGACGGTCGTCAGCAGCGTCGTCATGATGAGTGCGAGTTTTCGGATCATCGGCTACCCCGTTTCATGGTCGGGTAGGCCGGGTTCGGCGCAAAGATGCTCAACAACGCCGGACGGCCGGGAAGGTTCATCAGCATATGTAAATGTGTCGCTCGGCACAACGCTTAACCGGTTTTTCTGACCGCCGGTTGGGTGCGGCCGACGTTCGGACCAGTGCCAAGGTCGACAACGTCGCCGAACTCGGCGCCGGCTACCGGGACGGCTGGCTGGCGCTTGGGTCGGACGCGGTCGGCTTCGACCGCCTCGGCGCGGCGGCCGACCTGAGGGACCACGTCCGGTTCCGCTGCAGCCCGCGCGCACGCCGGCCGGAGCGCCAGCCGGCACGTTGACTTGTCTAACGTCATTAGATAGCGTGCCTAATGTCGTTAGTCAGAGGCTTCGGGAGGCCGTCATGCGACACACATTGCGCACCGAAGTCGACATCGCGGCCACGCCGGACGAGGTGTGGCGCTGCCTGACGGACTTCGGGGACTATCCCGCCTGGAACCCGTTCATCACCGCCGTGCAAGGGGTTGCGGCCGTCGGGCAGCGGCTCACCGTCCGGCTGGACCCGCCGGGCGGGCGGGGCATCACCATCCGCCCGACCGTCACTGACGTTGTCCCCGGCCAGGCGTTGGAGTGGCTCGGGCGGCTCGGGCCGCCGGGAGTCTTCGACGGGCGACACCGCTTCGAGCTTCACGAGACGGCCACCGGAACCCGGCTCGTACACGGCGAGAGCTTCCAGGGGCTCCTGGTGCGGCCGATGCGCGGTTCACTGGACAGGTCGACCAGGGCGGGGTTCGTCGCGATGAACGACGCCCTGGCCCGGCGGGTCCGGCGCGATCGCGCTGAAGCCTGAGCCGGCCCCACCGTGGCGCGGAAAACCGGCATCGACCAACGCCAGGTGCTCGATGCCGCGGCGGCTATCGCCGACCGCGGCGGCCTCGCGTCGGTCACCCTCGCCTCGGTGGCCACGGCCCTCGGCGTTCGCAGTCCATCCCTCTATTCCCACATCGACGGCCTCGACGGTCTACGGCGTGCCCTGGCACGCCGGGCCAGCCTCGAGTTGGGCCAGCGGCTGGCGGCCGCTGGCGAAAGTCGGGCAGACCCGGTAGCGGGGCTGCGCCGCATGGGGCACGCGTACCGGGGCTTCGCCCGAGAACACCCAGGGCTCTACGCGTCGTTGCTGCCGGCACCCAGGGCCTCTGACGACCCGGACGGTGCCGCTGCCGCGGCAGCGGCGGTCGGCGTGGTCGCCAAGGCCCTGAGCGACCTCGGCGTACCGCCGCACCGGCACGTCGACCTGGTCCGCACCCTCCGCGCCATCCTGCACGGCTTCGTCGACCTGGAGAACGGCCACGGATTCGGGCTGTCCGATCCGGTGGACGCCTCATTCGAAGCCGCCCTGGACCTGTTCGTCCGCGGTCTGCGCGCACAGTAACCGGTTCTCGTCCGATCCACGGCGGACTCGAACAGGTGCTTCTGCCGCTGCCATTGCCGGTGTCGCCGGTGCCCGACCGAACGTTCAGATTCGTGCTTAGCCGATAAGCCGCGGCGGCGGGCGGTACGGTCAATTGTGGGGACCGTTTCGACGTCCCCGACGTGTCGAACTGGATGGTGGCCGCTTCACCTGGGACACGACCTGCTCGGCGGTCGTAGTGGTGACACATGGTAAAGATCTCCAGTCCGGTGCAGGTCAGCCAGCGGGTCGACCTCAGCGCGATCATCGAATCCTGCGATGACGGAATCATCGCCATCGACAACTCTGGCCTGATCGCCCACTGCAACCGCGCGGCGGCGCAGCTGTACGGCTACCCCGTGCCTGACCTTCTCGGCGTGGAAGCGCAGCGCCTCGTGCCGCCGAAGGTGCGGCTGGAGGAGGTCGCGATTTTGCGCCGCGTCGCGGCCGGGGAGACAACCGCGAGTCACCGCACTCAGCGGTTGCGCCGCGACGGAACCGTGGTGCCGGTGGTGTTGACCATCTCCCCGGTCTTCGACTCCACCGGGGCCGTCGTTGGAGCCGCGATCATCGCGCATCAGACGAGCGGCGGACCGGAAGGCCACCCTGGCGATGACGGTCGCGAGCGCAAACACCACGGCACCCGGTCGGATGCCCACGCGAGCCACCACGATCAGGAGGCCCAGGAGCGGCGGTTCCAACGTCACATCGACGTCGAGTTCGCCCAGGAGCGGGTCCAGGTCTCCCAGGCCCAGGACCGGTTCGAGCTCATCCTGGGCGACGAACTCGCCCAGGAAATGATCCATGTCGAGCAGGCTCAGGACCAGTTCCAGCTCAGGATGGGGCAGG
>DASVVF010000226.1:0-3268 GCA_036386695.1 Catenuloplanes sp.
GCCGACCCGGGCCCAGCGCACCGCGATCACCGGCCGGCCGTCGCGGAGGGTGACCGGACCCCAGCGAAATCCGACGATGGGCCGGTGCCCGGTGACCCGTCGTCGGCCGGCGGTCGCACCACGTCGACCTGTTCGGGCAACGGCGGCACGAACACCGCCCGGTCCAGGCGTTGCACCTCCGGGGCGGGATCGACCGTGCGCACCTCAGGACGGGTGGCGATCCGGTCCAGGGCAGCCGCCGGGGCGCGCACGACGGCCGCGTAGACACACCCGCACCGTTGCCGGTACGCGGTCGCCTCGGCAGCCGCCACCGCCGCACCGCTGTCGTAGAGATCCCGCCGCCGCCGCTGCTCGGCACCGTCACCGGTCAGCGCCGCGCTCAACCGACGGTAGTCGGCCGCCTCACGATCCTTGCGGGCCGCCGCGTCCAGCATCCCGGCGGCCACGTCGGCCGGCACCCGGATAGCAGGAATGCGCACAATCTGCGTCTGCACGCGAGGGGTGGGGACCCGGGCATAAACCGCGGCCACCGTCACCCCATCGAGCGCCGGGGCGAGTTGATCGGGAGTGCGATAGGCGGCGAACGTCACCAGCGCGTACGGGTCAGGGCCCGGGGCGGCCGACGGCGCCACCGCCACCAGCGAGGCCAGTTCGCGGCGGGTGGAGCTCAGGTAGTCCGGGATCGAGTCGCCGTCGCGCACACCCACCCGCACCACCGCTCCCACGGTCGGGTCGCCCGCGGACCCCTGGTCACCGGCCCGGACAGCGATGACCACCAGCACGGTCGCCGACAGCACCGCCGCGCCGGTCAGCAGCCGTACCCGGGCCGAGCCGCGGTCACCATGGCGCCGCGCCCCGGCCCGGCCGGGCACGGCTGGCCGCCGGTCTCCGGCGTCGACGATGGGCCCCCACCTCCTCGACGGCGCTCAGCTGGCGTCGCGCAGGACGTTGAGCGCATGGACCAGGTCGTCCGGATATTCGCTGACGAACCGGACCTCCTCCCCCGACCGGGGGTGCAGGAAGCTGAGCTCCCGGGCATGCAGCCACTGCCGGGTCAGCCCCAGGCGGGCGGCCAACGTGGGATCCGCCCCGTAGGTCAGATCCCCCACACAGGGATGCCGCAACGCCGAGAAATGCACCCGGATCTGGTGGGTACGGCCGGTTTCCAGGCGGACATCGACCAGGCTCGCCGACCGGAACGCCTCCAGGGTGTCGTAATGGGTGACGCTCGGCTTGCCGCCGGACACCACCGCCCACCGGTAGTCGTGGCTGGGATGCCGGTCGATCGGCGCGTCCACGGTCCCCCGTAGCGGGTCCAGATGGCCCTGCACCACCGCGTGGTAGCGCTTCTCCACCTCGCGGTCGCGGAACGCCTGCTTGAGGAAGCTGTACGCCTGCTCGCTCTTGGCCACCGCCATCAGGCCGCTGGTGCCGACGTCGAGCCGGTGCACGACACCCTGGCGCTCCGCCGCGCCGCTGGTGGCCACCGTCTGCCCGAGGCCGGCCAGTCCGCTGAGCACCGTCGGGCCGGACCAACCGGGGCTCGGATGCGCCGCCACCCCCACCGGCTTGTCCACCACGACGATGTCCTCGTCGCTGTAGACCACCCGCAGGCCCTCGACCGTCTCGGCGGTCACCACCGGCGCGGTCACCGGCGCCGGGAGGGTCACCTCCAGCCACGCACCGGCCGAAACCTTGTCCGACTTCGGCCGCGGCACCCCGTCGACCAGGGCGTCGCCCGCCTCGACCAGCGCCGCGGCGGCCGTGCGGGACAGCCCGAACAACCGGGACACGACCTGATCCAGGCGCATGCCGTCGAGACCGTCGGGCACCGGCAGCGACCGTTGGTCGCCGACCCGGCGCAGCTGCTCACCGCCGTACGCGGCGGTCACGACCGGGCCTGCCGAGGGCCGTCCGCCGCCGGGGCCGGCGCCGCGCGCCGCAGCCGGCTGCCGTCGCGCTGGCGACCGGTCAACTCACACAGGATGGCCAACGCCACCCCGACCACCAGAGCGCTGTCGGCGACGTTGAACACCGGCCACACCTGACCGTACGGGTCGAACACGCTGACCATGTCGACCACGTGCCCGACGAACGGACCCGGCGCCCGGAACAGCCGGTCGGTGAGGTTGCCCAGGGCCCCGCCGAGCACCAGGCCCAGCGACACCGCCCACGGCACCGAGCGCAACCGCAACGCCATGGTGGCGATCCAGCCGATCACCACCAGCGTGATCACGGGGAACACGAAGGTGTAGTTGCTGCCCAGGCTGAACGCCGCACCGCTGTTGCGGGTCAACGTCAGGTACACCGCGCCGCCGAGCAGGCGCACCGGGTCACGGTCGTCCAGGGTCGTCACGGCCAGGTGCTTGGTGGCCTGGTCCGCCAGCAGCGCCACCAGGGCCCCGCCCAGCAGCACGCCCACCGCGCGCGGGGACGCTGGGCGGCGCGGCGCCGGGGAGCCGGCCTGCGCCGAGGGGTCCGGACCGGAATCGTCGTGGCTGCTCAGCGCCGCTCCTCCAATTGCTTGCAGGCGATGCACAGGGTGGCCGACGGGAAGGCCGTCAGCCGCTCAACCGGGATCGCCGTACCGCACTTCTCGCACCAGCCGTAGTTTCCGGCCTCCAGGCGCTCCAGGGCACGCTCGACCTGGGTGACCCGTTCAAGGATGTTGTTGGCCAGCGAGATCTCCTGCTCGCGCTCGAACGTCTTGGTCCCGGTGTCGGCCTGGTCGTCGCCGGCGGAGTCGGTCAGCCGGTCGCGCTGCAACTCGGTGATCTCACTGAGGGTCTGGTCGTACTCGACCCGCAGATCGGTGAGCCGCTCGGTGAGCGCTGCCCTGATCCGGTCGGTTTCGGCAGCCGTACGGGTGCCCTTGGCCGCCGTCTTCGACGCCGTGGCGGTCTTGGTGTCGGCTGGCTTCGCCATCGTCGCTCCCTTGGCCGCGTTTTCCGCGGCGATCGGCGGTGCCTGAACGGGATCGGTCAGCGCCGGCGGGCCGGAGCGGCCTTTCCCCTGAAGTACGGTCACGGCCGAACCGACCCACGGTCCACCGGCGCCCGGCGCCCCCGCCACCGCGACCGTAGCCGCCGTGCGCGCGGTGTTCGCCCGCTCGGCCATGACTCCCCCACTTGCAAAACGGCGCGCGACCCAAGCCGCGCACTCCGGAGGTTGGCAAGGATACGGAACGTGAGCGCGTCCGACAACATGGCACCCCGCGACGGCGCCCGCAACGCGCACCGAGCCGGCTGACCAGCCCGCACACCGTACC
>DASVVF010000227.1:0-3166 GCA_036386695.1 Catenuloplanes sp.
CAGCACCGCTCCGAGGGGCAGTTCGGCGATCTCGTCGGTGTGCCAGTGCAGCACGTCGGGCAGCAGCGGCACCCATTTGAACAGCGGGTCGGTGTCGGCGGCGTCGCGGCGCCCGACCAGGCCCGGGCCGATCTCCGGGCCCACCGCGCCGGGCCGGACGGTGCCGCCGTGGGCGGTGGCCAGCAACTGGCCACCGAGGCAGACGCCCAGCGTCGGCACCCGGTGGCGGACCGCCTTGCGCAGCAGTCCTTCCACCGCCGGGAACCACGGCGCGCCCGGGGTGCCGTCGGCCGCCGGGAAGGCGTGCTGGAAGCCGCCGAGCACCACGAAGGCGACGTACCCGTCGAGGGTTTCCGGCAGCGGGTCACCGGCGTGCGGGCGGAGCACGGCCAGCTCCAGCCCCGCCTCGCTGAGCCACTCCCCCAGTCGGCGAAGATCGTCGGACGGGTCGTTCTCGATCACCAGTGCGGTTCCCACACCATCGAGGCTATCGGTTCCCCGGCCGGCGGTGGTCAGTGAGCTGGCAGTGGGCCGGAGGACAGGTCGCCGGGGCACGCCGGGACCTCGTAGGCTCGCGCCGTGACAGACCAGAGCGCCGTACGCCCGGCCGTCCTGCGCCCGGGTGACACCGTGCTGCTGGTGTCACCGTCCGGGCCGGCCCGGCCGGAGGCGGTGGCCGTCGGCATGGAGTTGCTGGCCGCCTGGGGGTTGCGGCCGGTGCCGGCGCCGCACGCGTACGCCCGCACCGGGTTTCTCGCCGGCAGCGACGACCAGCGCCTGGCCGACCTGAACGCGGGCTTCGCCGACCCGACGGTGCGCGCCATCGTGTGTACCCGGGGCGGCTACGGCGCCCAGCGGGTCGTCGACGGGATCGACATGGCGGCCGTCCGGCGCGACCCGAAGCTGGTCGTCGGCTTCTCCGACGTCACCGCGCTGCAACTGGCGCTGTGGCGCGGCGCCCGACTGGCCACGGTGCACGGTCCGGGTGCGGCGTGGCGACCGCGGCGCACTCCCCCGGTGTCGGCCGAGTCGTTGCGCACGGCGCTGATGACCACCGACGAGGTGGTCGTCGGGCGTGACCCCACGGTGCCGACCGCCGCGGTGCTCGTGCCGGGGACCGCCCATGGCACGCTGCTCGGCGGCAATCTGTGCCTGCTGGCGGCCTCGATCGGCACCCCGGACCTGCCGGACCTGCGCGGGGCCGTCCTGCTGATCGAGGATGTCGGCGAACCGCCGTACAAGGTCGACCGGATGCTCACCCACCTGCACCGCAGTGGCGCTCTGGCGGGGCTGGCCGGGGTGGCCGTCGGGCAGTTCACCGGCTGCGCCGACGCCGGGCCGGTGACGGTGGTCGAGGTCCTCGCCGAGCGGCTCGGCGCCCTCGGGGTGCCGGTGCTGGGCGGGCTCCCGGTCGGGCACGGCACCGGTCAGCTCACCGTCCCGCTCGGGGTGCCGGCCACCCTGGACGCCACAGCCGGCACGCTGACCGTCGCCCCGGCCACCCGTTGACTGTCGCTTTATCCGGGTGACCGGGTCGTCGGCGGGTGGCATCCTACGGACATGCCGCAGCACGTCGTCCGCATGATGCGCCCCGTCACGGGGCTCACCGGCGTGCGCTGACGCGCCATCACCAGGCCCCGGTAACGCCGGGGCCGGTCGGTATCGATCCTGTCCCGCGCCGCCGGACGAGATCGGAGACCATCATGAGCACGGTCGGCAACTTCTACGTCACCACGGCCATCCCCTACGTCAACGCCGAGCCCCACCTGGGACACGCGCTGGAACTGGTGCAGGCCGACGTCCTGGCACGGCATCGACGGCTGCGCGGGCAGCCGACCCGGTTTCTGACCGGCACCGACGACAACGCCCTGAAGAACGTGACGGCGGCCGCAGCGGCGGGGGTGGATGTCGCGGCTTTCGTCGCGACGAACGCCGACCGCTTCGCTCAACTCAAAGCGCTGCTCGGGCTGTCGTTCGACGATTTCATCCGGACCAGCAGCGACCACCGGCACGCGACCGGCGTCGAACGGCTGTGGCGGCAGAGCGCCGCGCGGGGAGATTTCTACCGACGCCGCTACGCCGGGCGCTACTGCCTGGGCTGCGAGCAGTTCTACGACCCGGCGGAACTGCCCGACGGGCTGTGCCCCGAACATGGCACCGCCCCGCAGGCGGTAACCGAAACCAACTGGTTCTTCAGCCTGTCCCGCTACGGCGAGCAGGTGCTACGGGCATTGGAGTCCGGTCGGGTCCGGGTCGAGCCGGTGACCAAGCGTAACGAGGTGCTGTCCGTGGTCCGGGCCGGGCTGCGGGACATCAGCGTCTCGCGGCCGGCGTCGCGCGCGCCCGGCTGGGGCATCGGCGTGCCGGGCGACCCCGACCAGGTTGTCTACGTCTGGTGGGACGCGCTGGCGAACTACCTCACCGCCCTGGGCTACGGCACCGATGATGACGCCTACCGGGCATGGTGGTCGACGGCGGCGGAGCGGGTGCACGTCATCGGCAAGGGCATCGTGCGCTTCCACGCCGTGTACTGGTTGGCGTTGCTGATCTCCCTTGACCTGCCGCTGCCCACCGCCATCTTCGTGCACGAGTACCTCACCGTGGCCGGGACCAAGCTGTCCAAGAGCACCGGCACTGCGGTCAGCCCCCGTGCGCTGGTCGAGCGCTACGGCAGCGACGCCGTGCGGTGGTGGCTGTTGCGCGACGTCGCCCGCGTCGGTGACACCGACTTCACCGAGCAGCGGCTGCTGACCCGGTACCACCAGGACCTGGCCAACGGTCTGGGCAATCTCGTCAACCGCACCGTGTCCCTGGTGCACCGGTACCGGTCCGGGGCCCTGGTCGAGCCGGACGCTCCGGCCGGTGACTGTGCGCGACTGGCCTCCCTGGGCACCGCCTTGCCGGCCCGCATCGACGATGCGCTGGCGGCGTTCGACTTCCGGTCGGCCACGGACGCCATCTGGACCGTGGTCAGCGCCGGCAACCGGCTCGTCGAAGCAGAGCGGCCATGGGCGCTGGCGAAGCTGCGGCTCGCCGGCGACGCCGCGGCGGGCGAGCGGCTCGATGCCCTGCTCAGCACGTTGGTCGGCTGCTGTCGTGAGGTTGCCCGCGAGCTGGCGCCGTTCCTGCCCGCCGGGGCCGCCCGGCTCGCCGCGCAACTCGGTCA
>DASVVF010000228.1:0-3577 GCA_036386695.1 Catenuloplanes sp.
ACGCAGGGCGGCACCGTTGACGGTGAGGTGGGCCAGTTGCTGGGCGGGGGTCCAGTACATCGTCGCGAACGGCGGTCGGCTCACCGGCGTGCCGTTCCAGTCGACCCGCAGCCGCAGGTCGAGCCCCTGGCGGGGGTGGTCGCGGAGGTAGTCGAGCACCGGTGGGTCCTGGGTGGGGGCCGGCACCCGGGCGTGGGCCAGCGCCTCCAGTGGCACCACCCAGCCGCCGACCGAGGTGGCGAACGACTTGCCCAGGAACGGGCCCAGGGGCTGGTATTCCCAGGCCTGGATGTCGCGGGCGGACCAGTCGTTGACCAGGACGACGCCGAAGACATGGTCGTCGAACCGGGCGGTCGGGACCCGCTCGCCCAGCCGGCTGGGCACCCCCACGACGAAGCCCACCTCGGCCTCGATGTCCAGCCGCGCCGAGGGCCCGAAGACCGGGCCGGCCGGCGTCGGGCGTTGCCCGGACGGCCGGGTGACCGGGGTGCCGGACACCACGACCGTGCCGGCCCGGCCGTGGTAACCGATCGGCAGGTGCCGCCAGTTCGGCGGCAGCGGCGGCTGGCCGGGGCGGAAGAGCTGCCCGACGTTGCTGGCATGGTGCTCGCTGGAGTAGAAGTCGACGTAGTCGCCGACCTCGAACGGCAGCAGCAGCCGCACCTCGCCGAGCGCCACCAGCAGCGGTTCCACCGCCGCCCGGTGCGCCGGGTCGGTGAGCAGCTCGACGATCCGGGCCCGGACGGCCGTCCACTGCGCACGGCCGAGGGCCAGGAACCGGTTGAGGGTCGGCTGGCGCAGCGCGTCGCCGCCGCCGACCAGGCCGGCCGCGGCGGCGCCGTCGAGGTCGAGCACCAGGTCCCCGATCCGTACGCCGATCCGGGGCCGTCGACCCGCTGCCGCGAACACCCCGTACGGCAGGTTGTGCGGGCCGTACGGGGAACCGGTCGCCCCGGCGACCCAGCTGCCCGTCACTCGAAGCCTCCGTCGACCAGTCCCAGCCGGACCAGGTCGGTCAGGGGCTCCATGACGCTGCACGACCCGAAGCCCGTCCACAGTGCCCGCGGCTTGTTCGTCTCGGTCCGCAGCGCCTCGAGCAGCGGCATCGGGTGGGTGGTGGCCAGCAGCTCCGCCACGTCGGCGACCTCGGCGCCGTCGGTGGCGACGATGGCACCGACGAGGACGTTGAGGAAGCCGTGGTGGGTGAACCCGGTTTCCGGGTCGGTGTGCCGCAGGGCGTGGTGCAGGCCGGCGGTCAGCTTGAACGGCAACCGCCGGTCCCGGCAGGCGCAGATCACCGCGGCCAGCTCGACCGGGGTGGGGAACAGCTCGGCGGCCAGCCCGCCGGTGCGGAACTTGACCGCCGCGTCCACTCCGTCGGCGCGGGCGGCGGCGACGGTGTCCAGCGCGGCGAGCAGCCCCCAGGTGAGCGGTATCTCCGCGTACACGGTGCCGGCCGGGCTGGCGGCGGCCAGGGTGAGGAGTTGGCGCAGCCCGGGTTGGGGGTCCTCGCCGCGCTTGGCGACCGCGAGTTCCAGTTGGCCGACCCGCAGGGCGGGCTCCCGGGCGGCCTGGTCGACGGCGGCGGCGAGGCCGTCCAGCCCGGTGTCGCCGACCAGGCCGATCGCCAGGTGTTCGGCGGGCTGGGCGAGGCCCCCCAGCTTCCCGACCGCCGAGGCCGGCACCAGCAGGGGACCGACCAGCGGCGCGTACCAGGCGTGCCTATGGTGCCGGTGGTCAACGACGGCATCGGGAAGGTCGGCGGCGCCCGGGGGGAAGACCGCGGCGTCGTCCACAAGGCCGGTGAATAGCGGCGGTACCAGCGTTGACACGGATACAGAACCTAGTGGAATCTACAAGGAGCGGACAACAGCGTCCGATATGCGGACGCGATCGGCCGGTGAGCGGAACATAACGGAGGGTCGTCATGCCGTACTACCGGAGCGTGGGCGAGATCCCCCGCAAGCGGCACACCCAGTTCCGCCGCCCCGACGGCGGCCTCTACGCCGAGGAACTGATGGGCCAGGAGGGCTTCTCCGCCGACTCCTCGCTGCTCTACCACCAGCACCTCCCCACCGCGATCGTCGCCGCCGAGGAGTTCACCCCCGCCGCGTTCACCCGGCTGGCCAACCACCCGCTCAAACCCCGCCACCTGCGGACCCACAAGCTGGACGCCGGTGGCGCCGACGCCGTCCTCGGCCGGCAACCCCTGCTCGCCAACGACGACGTCCGCATCTCGTACGCGGTGGCCGACCGCCCCTCGCCGCTCTACCGCAACGCCGTCGGCGACGAATGCCTGTACGTCGAGTCCGGCACCGCGACCATCGAGACCACGTTCGGCGCCCTGGCCGTCGGGACGGGGGACTACGCGATCATCCCCACCTCGGTCGTGCACCGGATCGTGCCCACCGGGACCGAACCGCTGCGGCTGCTCACCGTCGAGGCCGGCGGGCACATCGGCCCACCGAAGCGGTATCTGTCGGTGCGCGGCCAGTTCCTGGAGCACGCGCCGTACTGCGAACGCGACCTGCGGGGCCCGACCGGGCCGCTGCTCGCCGAGGGCACCGAGGTCGAGGTGTACGTCCGGCACCGGTCGCGGGCCGCCAGCGCCACCGGCGGCGTCGGGTGGACCCGGCATGTCTACGCCCGGCACCCGTTCGACGTGGTCGGGTGGGACGGCCACCTCTACCCGTGGGCGTTCAACATCGCCGACTTCGAACCGATCACCGGCCGCGTCCACCAACCCCCGCCGGTGCACCAGACGTTCGCCGGCCCGAACTTCGTGATCTGTTCCTTCGTCCCCCGCAAGGTCGACTACCACCCGCTGGCGATCCCGGTGCCGTACAACCACCACAATGTCGACTCCGACGAGATGATGTTCTACGCCGGCGGAAACTACGAGGCCCGTCGCGGTTCGGGCATCGAGCAGGGGTCCATCTCGCTGCATCCGGCCGGTTTCACCCACGGCCCGCAGCCCGGGGCGGTGGAACGGGCGATCGGGGTGGAGTACTTCGACGAACTGGCCGTCATGGTCGACACGTTCCGCCCGCTGGACCTGTGCACCGCTGCGGTGGCCTGCGAAGACCCCGGCTACGCCTGGACCTGGGCCCGGGGCTGACCCACGGTGGGGCCGACCGCGCGGGTCAGCCGGGGCCCCGGCGGGTCAGCACGACCACTTCCGCGGCGGCCGTCACGGCGACCGCCAGCACCAGCGGCCAGGGGCCGCCCAGGACGGCGTACGACAGCAGCAGCACCGGCGCGGTCAGGGTGGCGTACCCCGCGACGGCCAGCAACCGGTCGCGGCGCCGCAGCGCCGGGAACACCTCGCGGACCGGCCCCGGGACCCGGCGGGCCAACACCCACAGCATCGCGAACGCACCCAGGCCGACCAACGCCGCCCAGGCCCGTGACGCCCCATCGTCCACCGCGGCGATCAACGCCGCCACGACAGCGGCACCCAGGGCGTAGCCGGCGCCGTAGACCACCAACCTCCGCACCGGAGCTTCGACGGCCTCCGGCGGGTCGTCGGCCCGCCGGCGGGGCGGCGGGCCGGGACCGGCCGGCGGGGCCGGGTCAC
>DASVVF010000229.1:0-3040 GCA_036386695.1 Catenuloplanes sp.
TCGTGCAGGTGCTGGTGGCGGGCCTCGCCATGGTGTTCCTGGTCGGGCTCGCCGCGGTGGAGGCCAGCCGCCGGGCCGCCGAGCATGCATCGATCAACGACGCGCTGCAGGTGACCGACCTGCTGGCGGAGGCCGCGGTCCAACCGGTGCTGACCGACGCCGTCCTGTCCGGGGCCCCGGAGGCGCTGGCCCGCCTGGACGGCATCATGAAGTCGGTGGTCCTCACCCGTTCGATCATCCGGGTCAAGGTGTGGACGGCCGACGGCCGCATCGTCTACTCCGACGAGCGGCAGCTCATCGGCCGCACGTACCCGCTCGACCGCAACGAACGCGCCGCCCTCGCCGAGGCGACCACCCGGGTCGAATTCAGCGATCCCAGCCGGCCGGAGAACCAGTTCGAACGCACCCGGGGGCGGATGCTGGAGGTGTACCGACCGGTGTGGACCGTGGAGGGCACCCGGCTGCTGTTCGAGACGTACTCGCGCTACTCGGAGGTGACCGTCCGGGCCCGGGAGATGTGGCTCGGGTTCGCCGGCATCGTCCTGACCACCCTGCTCGCCACCGTCGTCACCCTGCTGCCGCTGGGCTGGGCGCTGTCCCGCCGGCTGCGCCGCGCCCAGCAGCAGCGCGAGCGTGCCCTGGCGCGGGCCGTCGAGGCGTCGGACAACGAACGCCGGCGGATCGCGGGCACCCTGCACGACGGCGTCGTGCAGGAGCTGTCCGCGATTTCGTACGTGGTGTCCAGCGCCGCCGATCGGGCCGCCGACCTCGACCAGCAACTCGCCGAGCGGCTGCAGGTCGCCGCCAGCGGGGTCCGGGCCAGCATCGGCGGGCTGCGTTCGCTGCTGGTGGACGTGTACCCGCCGGCGCTGAGGGCCGCCGGGATCGCGGCGGCCCTGAGCGACCTCGCCGGGATGCTGCGCCCCCGGGGGATCACCGTCGAACTCGACCTGACCGACCATGTGGAGCTCGACGGACGCAGTGAGAGCCTGGTCTTCCGGATCGCCCAGGAGATCATTCGAAACGTCGCCCGGCACTCCGGCGCCAGTTCCGTGCGGGTCACGCTCGCCCGCACCGGCACCAACGCCGTCCTGACCATCACCGATGACGGGGTCGGCTTCAACCCCCGCGACGTCGTCGCGGCCCCCCGGGACGGGCACTTCGGGCTCGCCCTGATCACCGACTTCGCCGCCGAAGCCGGTGCGCACCTTTCCGTTGCCGCCGCCCCCGGCCGGGGCACACGATGGCTGTTGGAGGTGCCGGTCCGGTGATCCGTGTCCTCGTGGTCGACGACCACGCCCTGATCCGCGCCGGACTCGCCGCACTGCTCGACGGCCAGGATGACATCGAAGTGGTCGCCGAGGCGGCGAACGGCGCCCAGTCCGTCGAGCGGGCGCGCGACAGCCGCCCGGACGTCGTCCTCATGGACCTGTCGATGCCGGTGATGGACGGCGTCGAGGCCACCCGCCGGATCCTCGCGGCCGACCCGGCGGTGCAGGTGCTGGTGCTGAGCTCGTTCTCCGACCGCAACCGGGTCCACGACGCGCTCGCCGCCGGCGCCATCGGCTACCTGCTCAAAGACTGCGAACCGGCCAACGTGGTGGCCAGCATCCGGGCGGCGGCCCGGCGGGAGTCACCGCTGGACCCGCGCATCGCGCGCACCCTGCTGACCGGACAGGTACACCCCAACCCGGCCGCGGTGCTCTCCCGACGCGAGCAGGAGGTGCTCGCGCTGGTGGCCCAGGGGCTGGCCAACAAGCAGATCGGGCGGGTGCTCGGCATCACGGAGCGGACCGTCAAGGTGCACCTGGGCAACGCGTTCCGCCGGATCGGCGTCGGTGACCGGACCTCGGCCGCGCTCTGGGCCCGGCAGCGCCTCACCGAGCCCGAGCGCCCCTGACCGGGTTGAGCGCGCCCCGGGTGCATAGCGGCCCCGGGGACCGCTCAGTCCCGGACGTAGTAGTGCCCGTTGGTGTCGTCGAAGCGTCCGCCGGCGCGGCAGCAGCGACCGAAACCGGGCGTCCCGAGTCACACGGGCAGGGGTCCTGGCCGGTCGGTGACGCGGCGGCGGGTGATTGACACGATCAGCCGGGCTGGCGTGAAGGCGATGGACGGCATCGGACATTCATCGGTGACCTGACTGCCACCTCACTGCTACGACCGTGGAGGCCCTTTGATGTATGTGAACCCATGGTGCTGACCGGACGGCCCGCCCGCCGGGGCGGTGACGCGTCCGGGCAGCACGGGTGGCGGGACTCGACGGAGCGTTTCGCCGACCTCTTCGACCCGTACCCCAGCGAGATCTACCGGTACGTCGCCAGCCGGCTGAGCGCGGCACAGGCCGACGACCTGGCCGCCGAGACCTTCCTGGTGGCTTTTCGTGGTCGCGCCCGCTTCACCGGGCCGGACGAGCACGTGCGTGCCTGGCTGTACGGCATCGCCACCAACCTGATCCGCCGGCACCGGCGCGACGAGCAGCGTTGGTACCGCGCCCTCGGGCGGGCCGGGGCGGCGGTGAACCGCCCGGGCGACGACCACGACGACCGGGTGGTGGCCCGCCTCGCCGCGTACGGCGTGCAGCGCGACCTCACCGACGCGCTGCGGTCGCTGCGCTCCGGCGACCGTGACGTGCTGCTGCTGGTGGCGCTGGCCGGTCTGAACTACGCCGAGGTCGCCCAGGCGCTGGGCATCCCGCCGGGGACCGTCGGCTCCCGACTCAACCGCGCCCGGGCCGCGGTCCGCGCGGCGCTCGGCGGCTGCGACCCGACCCGTGACCAGACAGGAGAACACCGATGGACGAACTAGACGTCATCCGCAAGGTTCTGGACAGCCCGCCGCCGTCGCCCAGCGCCACCTTTCAGGCGCGCAACCGGCTGACCGCCGCCATCGACGATCCACGCCCGGGCCGTCGCCGACCCCGGTCGACGGGGTGGGTGCTCGCCGGCGGGGTGGCGCTGGCCGGGCTCGCCACGGCGGCGCTGGTCGTCCCGCTGGTGACCGGACCCGACCCGTCCGGACGCACGGCGCCGGGCACCGTCGC
>DASVVF010000230.1:0-7124 GCA_036386695.1 Catenuloplanes sp.
CAGCAGCGGGGACGTCAGCAGACGCCGCAATACGAGTCGCGGCTCGGATGGTCGGACTGACATTTAGGCGGGTGTCACATCCCACGGGCAGATGGTCTTCACCGTGCCGGCGGAGTTCGTGTACCGGTACCCGTCCGAGCAGCGCCACGTCCGGTTGCCGGTGAACTTCCAGCGCCAGGAGTCGTAGGTGCCGCTGAAGCACTGATCCGGGCGCTGGTAGTACTCGACCGGGCTGACGTCTCCGACCCGGTGCCATCCCTTCCTGTTGGCCGCTGTGTCGCCACCGGTCCAGCAGCAGGCCGTGCACATCAGTGACGGGCCGCACTTGAGACCGTTCTCGGTGTGGTGACGCGCGTAGCCGGTGGTCGGATGGCACGGTCCGGCGCCCGTGTTCGTGTAGTCCTGGAAGTACGCGGCCCGGGCCACGGCGGAGTTCACCGTCTCAAGCGCACCCAGGGCCGCCGCGGTGGCGACGGTGAAGCCGGTCCGCAGCACCATCCGGCGGCTCGCCGCGGGCGGTTTCGTGCGGGACCGGGAAAGACGCTCGTCAGTAGCGGGGATATCGGCGAACTTCATCACCACGGTGGACTCCTTCTGTTTCAGGCCGGGCTGGCGGCCGGTGTTTGACGGGTCAACCAATGCTGCAAGCTGAGGGTCCCGACCATCATCGTCGTGTCGATGATGGTTCCGTCGGGGCCGAGTCGGACGAGGTACGGCGTGGCTGGCACGCGCAGGATCTGGAACAGACCCAGGGCGGACGTCAGACGCGTCCATCCATCGGGCACGGACAACGGTTCAAACGCGGCGTCGCGGGTCACCACCGCGATCCGGTAGTCACCACCCGGCCCGGCGGCGACAATGCTGTCGATCGCCGTCTGGCAGGTGGCGCACGACGGGGAGACGAACAGCAGCAGAACTTCCGCCGGCCCACCCGCGAGGTCGCCGAGGTATGTCGACATGGGTAGTTGCAGGCCTCTGACCGGTTCACCCGGCTCCGCCTGCAGAGCCCCCCGGGAACTGAGCTGCTCGACGCGTCGCAGCAGGCCGGCGGTTGCCAGCGTGAGCAGGACTATGGCGATCCAGGCGAGCACCAGGGCCGCCGTTGTTGTGGTCATGCCGTTCCGATCATCATGGCGTCGGGCGGGTGGTGGGAGTGCGAGGAATGGCTGGCGTCGGCTACCTGAGCGCTGGTTCCGTCGGCGTCATGGGGACCGCTGTTCGGCTCCAGCCGGCGCGCCGGCGCCAGAATGACCAGGAGGACCGCGAAGACGAAGCCGGCCGCTCCGGCAAGCAGGCCACGGCCATCAGCGCGGATGGTGAGCGCCTGCACGCCGAACGCGACCAGGCTCACCGCGGACACGCAGGACAGCACCCCCAGCCCGATCGCCCGGGCGATCGCCGAGCGGCCCACCGGGACTTCGGCCGGTCCGCAGCCGCAGGGGACTCCGCCGTTGCCCGCCCGCACGACCATGACCAGATACCCGGCGAACGAGAAGAACAAGGCGGTCTGCAGCAGTAGTGAGACGAGCAGAACCGATCGACTCGCGGTCGCCACGGCCCAGAAGGCTCCGATGGACACCAGAAGTTCCAGCACCGGAAGGACGGCACCGGCCAACCGGACCGCCCGCGCTCCGAACAACCGGTGCGTCTGGATGCGTGAGCGGAACGTGGCCTGCCCGGCGACGTGCTCGGCGCCGGCCGCGAAGAGGATGATGCTCGTGCTCAGTACAGCGGCAAGGAGCAGAATCTCCACTACCGGACTCAGTTGACGAGGCTGCGGACGATGACGCCCGAACCGAGCTCCGCGATCTCGTCGAGGGCCTCAGCCGAGGGGGTGAGGATATAGACGACATGATCCGTGGCGTTCAACACCAGGTGCTCGGACCGGTCCGCCTGACCCTGCCTGGACAGGAAGCCCCCCTTGACCGGAACACCCGCCCGCGCCGGGGCGAGGCCCCGGAAGGCGGGCCTGATGTCCAGCAGACTCGAGCGACCGGAGCGCAGGGTCACGCCGACAACCACATTCGCCGTCCGCTCGGTCGACCAGGTGGCTTTGGTCGGAGTGACCGTCAGGCCGGCGTCGGTCGAGGTGATGTGCAGATCGGACAACCACGAGGCCAGCGTGTCCAGCGGCACCGTCGCCGGGACGGACCCGAGGAGGCAGCGTGCCCCGACTTTGATCCCGAAGCAGTGCCCCTGGCCGGCCCTACCGTCGATCCGTCCAACCACGACCGGTAGGCCGTTGCTGAGGGTGATTTCGTCCTCCGGGGCCGCGGAACCGGCGGTGAAATGCTCGGGCAGGAGGTCCAGACTCGAGTCATTGAGCTCCACCTCCAGGTTGCCGAACTTCAGCACACCGAAGCTGGACCCGACCCCTGGACCGGTCGCCACATTGGGTAGGGCGACCTCGACATCGTGCAGATCCGGTTTCATGAACGCGTAGCGACCGGAGATCGCAGCCATTCTGACTCCCCCTGTCATAGGCTTGAATCTTGCTCGGGACACTACCCACGAGCCGCAAATTGGTCAATGGGTCAGGTTGCGGGCGATGTCGACTGTGGAGGCAGGGCGGCGTACCGCCAGAAGTCACGCATGATGTCCGGTGTGGTGGGCCCGGTCATCTCCAGTTGGGTCAGCAAAATCGAGACCGTTGCGGTCGCGGGGGTCAGGTACGCCGCGGTTCCGGTGCCGCCGACCCAGCCGTAGCGGCCCGGCACGTTCCACGGGTCGGTCTCCTCGACGTCCACCGAGCCGCCGAAGCCCCACCCTTGACCCTCCAGGAACACCCGCCCGGCGGCACGCTGGGCCGGGGTCAGGTGGTCGGTGGTCGTCAGCCGCACCGACGCCGCCGAGAGCAGGCGGCGCCCGCCGGCGGTGCCGCCGGCGAGTAGCAGGCGGGCGAACGCGTACCAGTCGTCGGCGGTCGAGACGAGCCCACCGGCACCGGACGGGAACGCCGGCACGCTGCTCCACTGGCCGTCCGGGACGTCGACGACTTCGAGGTCGCCGGCCGGGTCGCCGCGGTACGAGGTGGTGAACCGGTCGAGCTTGCCGGCGGGTACGGCGAACCCGGTGTCGACCATGCCCAGCGGGTCGAACAACCGCTCGGCCAGGAACTCGGGCAACGGACGACCGCAGACCCGGGCGATCAGCACACCCAGGATGTCGGAGCAGGTGTTGTACAACCACGATTCGCCCGGCTGGTGCAGCAGCGGGATGCGCGACAATCTCGCCATCCACTCGTCCGGCGCCGGGACCAGGTGTGGGTTCGGGGGTCCCTGCTTCAGCTCGTTGAGCAGCAGCCCGACCACCGGCAGCGAGAAGTCGGCTGGAAAGCCGTACCCGGCGCGGAAGGTGAGCAGGTCCGCCACGGTGATCGGTCGGTGCGCCGGGACCACGTCGTCGATCGGGCCGTCGGGCGTGCGCAGGACAACCGGTGTGGCCAACTCCGGCAACCATCGCCGGACCGGGTCGTCCAGAGCGATCCGACCGTCGTCGACCAGCATCATGGCCGCCGCGGCGATGATCGGCTTGGTGATCGACGCGATGCGGAAGATCGAATCGCGGTGCAGCGGCGCGGTGCCCCCGGCGTCGGCGGCGCCGACCACCCGCACCTCGATCCGGTCACCGCGAGCCACCAGACCCACCGCCCCGGGCGTCGGTCCGTCGCTCACGTGCTTGTCCAGGATGTCGTGCAGGCTCGTCATGCGTCCACCTTCTCAACGGCGCGGTCGACAGGAAGACCACCGGGCCGGTGGAAACTCATCGGCCCCCCGGGTGGTTGTCATCCGCCCCGCCCCGCGTCGCCCTGGGTACGGTGCGGTAATGCGCAGCCGTTCATCCGGAGTCGTGGTCGGCTCCGGCACGGGGGTGCGGCCGCTGTTGGACGCCGTGGCCGCCGCTGTCGTGGTCGGGGTCTTCTGGCTGCCGCCGACGATCGACGTCGCGGATCGGCCGCGCCTGGCGGCGGGGCTGGTCCTGGCCGCGGTGACCGGCGTGGCGATGCTTGTCCGCCGGCGGTTCCCGGCCCATGCCACGGCGACCGCCGGAGTCAGCACCGTCGCGGGCGGTGTGCTGGGAGTGTGTCAGGATCCGATGCTGGCCACCGCCTGGTGCCTGTACTCGCTGGCGGTCGCTCGGGCCGTGCGTACCCGCGCACTGGTTGTCGTTGTCGCGGGCGTCTTCGCCGCACTGGCCGCGGTGACCGGCGTCCCGCAGACCGACGGCGGTGGTTCCGGGCAGCGGTTGGTCCTGGCCGTCGCCGCGTTGAGCGTTTCGTTCCTGCTGGGCACCGCCGTCGCCCGCCAGGTCGCCGCCGCCCGCGACGCCGAGCGCGCCCGGGTGCAGCTGGAGGTGGCCCGCGACGTGCACGACGTGGTCGGCCACGCGTTGGGGGTGATCAGCGCGGAGGCGGGCGTGACCCGCGGCCTGGCGGACACCACCGAGCGGGAGTTGCGCGACTCGCTGGCCGACATCGAGGCGCACGCGCGCCGGGCGCTGGAGGAGATGCAGGCGCTGGTACGGGCCCTTCGCGACGCTCCCGGCCCAGCGGATGGCGCCGGCCGTCCAGTGGTCACCGCCGCGGTGTCCGGTCTGTCGTCGGTGGTGGCCACGACGCGGTCCGCGGGGGTGCGCGTCGACACGTGTATCGACGTGCCCGCGGGGGTGGACGACGCGGTCGGCGCGGTAGTGTTCCGGATCGTTCAGGAGTCGCTGAGTAACGTGGTGCGACACGCGTCGGGCGCCCGTTGCGCGGTCGACGTCCACGGGGATGGAGCGGCGATCGTCGTGCGTGCGGGTCCGTGACCACGGCCCGGGAGCCGGTGGCGACAACAGCCGCGGAACCGGGCTACGGGGGATGGGTGAGCGGGCCGCCCTGGTGGGTGGCACCGTGACGTGGGGTGACCACCCGGACGGTGGATTCCAGGTGCAGGCCCGCCTACCGGTACGAGGTGCCCGGTGACCGGCCCGGAGCGTGAAATCATCAGTGTTCTGCTCGCCGATGACGACGACGCCTTCCGCGGCGTGTACCGGAAACTGTTCGACCGGACCGAGGGCTTCCGGGTCGCCGGGGAGGCGGCTGACGGGGCGGCCGCCGTCCGGCTCGCCGGGGCGTTGAAACCGGCCGTGGCGTTGCTCGACGTGCAGATGCCGGGCACGAGCGGCCTGGAGGCGGCGCGGCGCATCCTGCCGGCGACGCGTACCCGGGTGATCATGCTGACCACCTTCGACCTCGACGAGTACGTGTACGAGGCGTTGACCCTCGGCGCGTCGGGGTTCCTGCTGAAGAACGCGGCCCCGCACGAGGTGTTGCACGCCGTCCGGACCGTCCGCGCGGGCAATGCCGTGCTCGCCCCGGAGGTCACCGCGAGACTGATCCAGCAGTTCGCGCCACGGCGGCCGCAGCGTCGGCACGCGTTCGCGCGCCAGCTGCTCTCCGAACGGGAACTGCAGGTCATCAGGCTGGTGGCGCGCGGATACTCCAACCAGCGGATCGCCGACGAGTTGTTCCTGAGCCTGGAGACCGTGCGCACGTATCTGCGGCGCATGTTCGCCAAGCTGGGGGTGAACGACCGGACCCAGCTGGCTGTGCTGGCCCACGAGGCCGGGCTGCTGCACGAGTCCCGCTAGCTGTCTACTTCCGGGTGACGCGGATCGGCACGCCCGCGCCGCAGCCTGGAGCCGTCAGTCAACCCACTGCGGCGAGGTAGGCATGATCGAGATTTCCCGGCTCAGTAAGCGGTACGGACGCACGACGGCGGTCGACGACGTCAGCTTCACCGCCCGTCCCGGCCGGGTCACCGGCTTTCTCGGCCCGAACGGTGCCGGCAAGTCCAGCACGCTGCGGGTCCTGCTGGGCCTGGACGCGCCCACCAGCGGCACCGCGTTGATCGACGGAAAGCGGTACCGGGACCTGAGCCACCCGTTGCGGACGGTGGGGGCGCTGCTCGACGGCGCCGGCCCGGTACCGGAGCGGCGGGCGGTCGACCACCTGGCGTGGATAGCCCGGTCCAACCGGATCCCGCGTACCCGGGTAGCCGAGGTCCTGGACCTGGTGGGCCTGGCCGGCGCGGCGCGCGGGCGGGTGAAGACGTTCTCGCTCGGGATGGCGCGACGACTCGGCATCGCCGCCGCCCTGCTCGGGGACCCGCGGGTGCTGGTGCTGGACGAACCCGTGAACGGGCTGGACCCGGCGGGGATCCGCTGGATCCGGCAGTTGCTGCGCGACCACGCCGCCGCCGGCCGCACCGTGCTGCTCTCCAGCCATCTGATGACCGAGACCGCGGACACCGCCGACGACGTGGTGGTGATCAATCGCGGTCGGATCGTGACGCAGGGCTCGTTGGCCGAGGTCACCGAGGGGTACGCCTCGTTGGAGGCGGCGTTCTTCGCCCTCACCGCGACCCGACGCGGTCGCGGCGGTGAGCGCCGTGCTGGCCGCGACCCGGGCAGAAATGATCAAAATCGTCACGCTGCGCGGCGTGTGGATTCTCACCGGGAGCATCATCGCCCTGCAGGTGTTCGTTCTCTACCACCAGGCGGAGCTGACCGCCGAGGCGGTGGCGACCATCGGCCCGGACGGTCTCATCGAGATCTTCATCGGTCAGCGTGAGCCGGCGAACGCGGCGCTCCTGGACTTCCTCGCCGGGTCGTCGCTGCAGATCGGCATCTTCCTGCCGGGCCTCGCCGTGCTGATCGCGGGTCAGGAATTCCGCGGCCGGCAGCTCGGCGTGACCCTGCTGGCCGTTCCCCGACGTGGCCGGCTGCTCGCCGCGAAGGCTCTGGCGGCGACCGGCTACCTGCTGGTGACGGCGATCCTGGTTGCCGCGATCAGCACCGCGTTCCTCTACGTCGCCATCCGGGACTGGAATCCGGGGCTGCTGCTCAGTGCCGACGCGCTCACCGGTCACGCCCGGTTCGTCGGCTTCGCCGTCCTGTTCTCCCTGGTCACTTTCGCCACCACCATCATCGTCCGCAGTGCCCTCACCGGCGTCGTCGCCACGGTCGTCATGATCGCGATCCCGATGACCCAGGTGCTCGCCGGGATCGCCCCGGCCCTCGACGCGTTGTTCCCGGTGAGCGCCGGCCGGAACCTGCTGTTGAACGGCGCGATGAGCGAACTC
>DASVVF010000231.1:0-11135 GCA_036386695.1 Catenuloplanes sp.
CACCCGCACCGGTCTGGGTGGCCGGGGTCGGCTGCATTCGCACCGACCCGCCACCGACCGGCCGGCTCCGCGGCACAGCCTCGGCTGCGCCCCGACCACGGGCGCCGAGGAGCAGGCGGAGTTGTTCACCGGCGACCAGCGTCGTCAGGGCAGCGCCGAGACGCTCAGTGAGCCGTCGGCGTAGCTGGAGCGCAACCGCTTCTTGTCGAACTTGCCGACGCTGGTCTTCGGAACCGACTCGATGAACGTCCAGCGTTCCGGCAGCTGCCATTTCGCCACCGAACCTGCCAGGAAGTCGCGCAGTTCCTCCGGCGTGGCGCTGGCGCCTTCGCGCAGCACGACGGTGGCCAACGGCCGTTCGCCCCACCGGTCGTCGGGCACTCCGACCACGCATGCCTCCAGGACGGCCGGATGCCCCATCAGGGCGTTCTCCAGCGCGACTGACGAGATCCATTCACCGCCGCTCTTGATCACGTCCTTGGCCCGGTCGGAGAGGGTGACGAAGCCGTCCGGGGACAGCGTGCCGACGTCCCCGGTACGCAGCCAGCCATCGCGGAACTTCTCCGGGTCGGGTTCGTCGTCGCCGACGTACCCCCCGGTGATCCACGGTCCGCGGACCTCCAGCTCCCCGACGGCCCGGCCGTCAGCGGGCAGCTCCTCACCGGCCGGGCCGATGATGCGGGCCTGCACGCCGGCCGGGATCCGACCCTGGGTGTACCGGTAGGCCCAGGCCTGCTCGTCGTCGGACACCTCGGCGGGTGGCCGGGCCACCGAACCCAGCGGCGACGTCTCGGTCATCCCCCAGGCGTGGATGATCTCGATGCCGTGCCGGTCACGGAACGCGTGCATCAACGCGGGTGGGCAGGCCGAGCCGCCGACGATGACCTCCTTGAGCGAGGACGTGTCGGTGTCGTGGGTGTCCAGGTGGTTGAGCAGGTCGGTCCAGATCGTCGGCACCGCCGCGGCCAGGGTGGGTCGCTCGGCGGCGATCATCGCGGCGATCGGGGCCGCCTGCAGGAAGCGGTCGGGCATGATCAGCGACGTGCCGGCCAGGAACGCGGCGTAGGGCAGGCCCCAGGACATCGCGTGGAACATCGGCACGATCGCCAGTTCGCGGTCGGTCGGGCGCAGGCCGAAACCCTCCGGCAGGCAGATCTGCAGGGAATGCAGGTAGATCGACCGGTGCGAGTAGGCCACCCCCTTGGGCTCACCGGTGGTGCCGGAGGTGTAGCACAGCGCCGCGGCGTCGTTCTCGTCCAGCGCCGGCCAGTCGTACCGCTGCGGCTTGTCGCGCAGCAGGTCATCCCACCGGTGTACGGCCAACCGCCCCCCGCCGGCCTCGACGATCGGGGCCGGGTCGCCGTCGCCCACCACGATGACGTGCTGGACGGTTTTCATCTCCGGCAGGGCCCGGGCGAGCAGCGGCATGAGGGTGGCGTCGACCAGCACCACCCGGTCGTCGGCGTGGTTGGCGATGTAGGCGACCTGGTCGGGGAAGAGCCGCAGGTTCAGGGTGTGCAGGACGGCGCCCATGCTGGGTACGGCGAAGTACGCGACCAGATGCTCGGCGTTGTTCCACATGAAGGTGGCGACGCGTTCGTCGCCGGTCACTCCCAGGTCGTCGCGCAGGGCGTGGGCGAGTTGCGCGGCCCACGCCCCGATCTGCTGGAAGCTCGCCCGCCGGGCGCCGTCACCGGTCCAGGTGACCACCTCGGCGGTGCCGTGCACGGTGGTGCCGTGGCTCAGGATCCGGGAGACCTGCAGGGGAGTCGTCATCATCGTGCTGCGCATAGTGCCAACGTAGTGGCGCAGCTCACACCTTCGCCAGCCGCTGGCCAGGTCGGTCGTCAGCATCAGCCGGCCGGCCGGTCGTCGATACGGGGGGTGCCGGCGGAGAGGGTGTGAATCCCCGCCGGCACCCCGTGTCGGACTACTACTTCTTGGCGAAGACGCCGTACTGGTCGGCGTTGTCCTTGGTGATCAGCTCACAGTCGATGGACTGCTTCTCGTCCTTGCCGGTGGCTTTGGTCTTGATGAACTTGTCGGCCTGCTCCACCGCGCTCTCGGCGGCCAACGCCGCTGGCTGCAGGACGGTCGCGTGCATCTCCCCGGCCTTGACCGCCGCGATGGCGTCCGGGCTGCCGTCGAACCCGACGACGACCACCTTGTCGATCATCCCGGCCGCCTTGAGCGCCGCCACCGCGCCGAGCGCCATCGTGTCGTTGCCGGCGATCACGCCCTGGATGTTGCGGTTCTTCTGGATGATGGTCTCCATCTTGGTGAACGCCTCCTGCTGTTGCCAGTTGGCGCTCTCCTTGGCGACGACCTTCAGGTCGGGGTGCTGCGAGATGATGTCGGCGTAGCCCTTCGACCGGACGCCGGCGTTGGTGTCGGACTCCTTGCCGACCAGCTCCACGTAGTTGCCCTTGCTCTTCATCGCCTCCACGAACGACTGGGCGCCGAGCTGGGCGCCCTGCGCGTTGTTGGAGACGATCTGGGCCTTCGCGACGCCGGTCGCGTTGATTTCCCGGTCGATGAGGAACACCGGGATGCCGGCGTCGGTCGCCTTGCGGACCGGCCCGATGGAGGCGTCGGCGCCGGCGTTGTCGAGGATGATGGCCTTGGCCTTGCGGGAGATCGCGGCGTCGATCAACTCGCTCTGCTTGTTGGGGTCGTCGTCGTGCGACGCCACCGAGGTCTCGTAGCCCAACGCCTTGGCCTTGGCCGCCGAGGCGTCGGCCTCGGCCTTGAAGAACGGGTTGTTCGGCGACGGCGTGATGATCGCGATCAGGCCGCCCGCCGTGGCGGCCGGAGCGGACGCGTTGCCGCCCGCCGGCGGTGTGGCGGCCTTGTCCCCGCCGCAGGCGGACAGGACGAAGGCACAGGCGAGCAGGGGGACGGTGAACGCCAGCGTCCGCCGGCGTCCCGTGGTGCGTGATGGGAGATACATGCTCCGACTCCAATTTGTTGGGTGGGTACCGCCGAACGTGCGGACGGGGGGGTATGTGCCGACCGGTTCCGAGGGGCGCCGGTCAGTGGGACTGTCTGGTGGCGGCGACGGCGGAGGCCGCCGCGCCCTGGCGACGTTGGAAGCGTTGCTGGCCCTGGTCGAGCATCACCGCGAGGATGATGACGGCGCCCTTGATGAGGATCTGCCAGAAGGTGGAGACGCCGAGGATGACCAGCCCGTCGGCCAGGAAACCGATCACGAAGGCGCCGACCAGGGTGCCCCGGACGGTGCCCCGACCACCGCTGAGCGCCGCGCCGCCGATGACGACGGCGGCGATCGCGTTCAGCTCGTACGTCTCACCGAGCTGCGGGGCCGCCGAGGTGAGTTCCGAGGCGATGATGACTCCGGCGATGGCGGCGCACGCCCCGGAGACCACGTACACGATGGTCTTGACCCGGCGCACCGGTACGCCGGACAGTTCCGCGGCCCGCTCGTTGCCGCCGGTGGCGTACAGCCACCGGCCGAACGGGCTCCTGGTGAGCAGGAGGGTCACGGCGATGGCCAGGATGGCCATCAGCCAGATGGAGGTGGGCAGGCCGAGCGGGCGCCCGCTGCCCAGGAAGCCGAACCCGGTGTTGCCCAGGTCGGGTTGTCCGCCCAGCTTCGGGTAGGTGGTGCCGCCGGAGATCAGCAGCGCCAACCCGCGGGCGACGTAGAGCATGCCGAGGGTGGCGATGAACGGTGCCACCTTGAACCGGGTGATGAGGAGCCCGTTGATGGCGCCGACGGCCATCCCGACGGACACGCACAGGACGATCACCGCCCACACCGGCGGGTAGGCGATCATGTCGGCGAAGCCGAGGTTGACCCCCTGCAACAGCTCACCGGCGATCACCGCGGACAGCCCGAGGGTCGACCCGACCGACAGGTCGATGCCGCCCTTCAGGATCACCAGCAGCATCCCCAGCGCGATCACCCCGTTGATCGCCACGTGCTTGGTCATGGTGATGATGTTGGGGACGGTCAGGAACGACTCGGACAGCACACCGAAGACGACGATGAGCACGCCCAGCGCGATGAAGGCGCGCAGCTCGAAGATGCCGTTGAGAATGGACAGTCGACGCGCTGTCGAGGCGAGGTCGTCGTCGGGTCGCGGCGGCCCGGGGGTGATCGGCGCGGCGGTGATGTCGTGGGTAGCTGTCATGTCGCACCATCCTGAGCTGTGCTGAGCGTGCCACCGTCGGACAGACTCATGAGGTCCTCCCGGGTGAGGTCGCCACGCCGGAACTCGCCCACCGTGACGCCACGCGCCAGTACCAGCAGCCGGTCCGGGATGTGCAGGGCCTCTTCGGCGTCGGAGGTGGTGAAGAGAACGGCGAGCCCGCGCCGGGCCTGCGTCGCCATGAGTTCGAAGATGTCCGCCTTCGCGCCGACGTCGACGCCCCGCGACGGTTCGTCCAGCAGCAGCACCCGAGGGTCGGTGAGCACGGCCTTGCCGATGACGACCTTCTGCTGGTTTCCGCCGCTGAGCGAGCCGATCGGGGCCCCCGGGCTGCTGGTCTTCACGGTGACGTCGGCGATGGTCCGCTCGACGGCTCCACGTTCGCGTTCGCGGGAGACGAACAGCCGGCGGGTGAACTGCATCAGGCCGGCCAGCGACAGGTTCTCGCCCACCGACATGGTCTGGACCAGCCCGTCGCGCTGGCGGTCCTCCGGGACCAGGATCACCCCGCGCTCGATCCGTTCCCGGATCCCGGTGCCGGTCAGCGGCTCTCCGGCCAGCGCGATCTCCCCCGAGACCGGGGGGATCCGGCCGGCCAACGCCTCCAGCAACTCGGTGCGGCCGGAGCCCATCAGGCCGTAGATCCCGACGATCTCGCCCTGCCGCAGGGTGAGGTCGAGCCGGTCGACCGAGAGCCGGTTGGGGTTCTCCGGGTCGGCCACCATCAGCTCCCGCACGCTGAGCACCGGCTCGCCGACGACCGCCTCACGGTGCGGGAACAACGCGTCCTGGTCCCGCCCGACCATGTGTTCCACGATCCAGGCGAGGTTGACGGCCTGGGCCTTGGCGGTCGCCACCAGCTGCCCGTCGCGCAGGACGACGACGTCGTCGGCGATCTCCAACGCCTCGTCGAGATGGTGCGAGATGTAGACCACCGCGACGCCGGCCGCGGTCAGCTCCCGGATCAGCCGGAACAGCACCGCCACCTCCGGGGCGGTCAGCGCGGAGGTCGGCTCGTCCATGATCAGGACGCGGGCCTCCTGCAACAGCGCCCGGGCGATCTCGACGATCTGCTGCTGACCCAGCCGCAGGTCACCGACCAGACGGTCCGGGTCGAGGTCTTCCTCCAGGCGCTGCAGGATCTGCCGGCTGATCGCCTTCTGCTGGGGGCGATTCACCGTTCCGGACGCGCGACGCAGCTCCCGGGCGAGGAACAGGTTGTCCTGGATGCTGAGGTTGGGGCAGAGACTGAGTTCCTGGTGGATGATCGAGACGCCCTGGTCGGCGGCGTCGCGGGCGGACCCGGGATCGGTCGGCACGCCATCCAGCTCGACGTGTCCGGTGGTCGGTGGCTCGATGCCCGCCAGGATCTTCATCAGCGTCGACTTGCCGGCGCCGTTCTCGCCGAACAACGCGGTCACCCGGCCGGCGGCGGCGGCGAAGTCGACCCCCTTGAGCGCGTGGGTGCCGCCGTAGACCTTGGTCACGTTGCAGGCCCGCAGAACGGGCGGAGCGGTGACGGCGGTCATGGCGTCTCCCGTAGGGACACCGGGGTGATCGTCACGGTGGCGGGCGTCAACAGGGTGAACGCCCCGGTGAACGAGAGCTTCTTGCCCTCCAGGTTGGCCGGGGTGAGGCCGCTGAGCACCTTGGCGCGCATCTGGTTGTTCAGCGCGGTCGCGGCGTCGGCGTACTCGACCTGGTTGAGGAACTGGCCGAAGGTGATGAAGCCGGCGGCGTCGCGCAGCGCGGTCCCGTTGATCGCCGGCCCGACCTGGAGGGAAACCCTGGTGTCCGGCGGCAGGCCGGCCACGGTGATCGGGAGCAGGCTGCCCTTGACCGCGCCGGCCACCCCCTGCCCCTTGACCGGGAAGCTGTACGGGCTGTTGCCTTGGCGGCGGCCGTACTTCGCGCCGGCCGCGTCCTTGTCGGCCGCGATGGCGGTCAACAGCATGGGCAACTCCACCGCGGCGGATTCGATGGCGGGAACCACCTTGGCCTCGTAGGTCTCGGCGCCGAACGTGGCCGGGTTGAACTTTCCGGCCGCCGCCGCCCGGGCGGAGGCGTCGGCGGAGCGGTATTCGGTGCTGAAGCCGATGGCGGCCAGCAGCGCGACGACGGCCGCGACAGCGATCCAACGCGGGGCGAGCCAGCGGCGCCCGGGGTTGACGCGTCGCCGCGCCGAAGGCATCGGGGTACTCATCCGGCGTTCGCCTCCGCCCGGTCGGTGGTGGGCGCCGGGGCGGGGTCGGTCTGCCGGGCCGGCGACGGGTCGGGCAGGGCGCGCCGCAGTGCCCGCTGCCAGCCGGCCAGCAGGGCCGTCCGGTCGGCCGCACCGATCGCCGGGTGGAATTCCTCGGCCGGTCGCAGCCGCTGCTCGAGGTCGTCGAAGCCGCACAGCCCGGCGGCGACCGCCGCGGCGTCGGCCACCCCCAGAGCCGACAGGTCGGGCTCGTCGGACCGGGCCACCCGCCGCCCGCCGAGGTCGGCCTGCAGCTGCATCAGCCGGGTGCTGCGGGTCAGCCCGCCGTCGACGAGCAGCAGCCGGACCGCGCCGACGGCGCCCTCCACGGCGCGCAGCACGTCGTCGACCTGGAACGCGATCGCCGCCAGCCCGGCGGCCGCCAGGTCACCCCGCCGGCTGCCCAGAGTCAGCCCGCTGAGCACGGCGACGGCCTCCGGTTCCCACCAGGGGGCGCCCAACCCGCCGAACCCGGGCACCAGATGCACGTCGCCGCCCGGGGCGGCCGTCGCGGCCTCCGCCAGCAGGGTCGCGACGTCGGTGCCGAACAGCTCGGCCAGCCAGCTCAGCGTCCGCCCGGCGGCGCGGATGTTGCCCTCCACCGCGAACACCGGCCCGGTGATGTCCCAGGCGATGCTGCGGCACAGCCCGGGGGAGTCGCCGTCGCCGAGCGCCATCACCGACGACCCGGTCCCGTAGGTCGCCTTGACGACGCCCGGCCGCCAACCGGCATGGGCGAACATCGCCGCGTGCGAGTCGCCCATCACCGCGCGTACCGGCACACCGTCGGGCAGCGGCGCCAGCGACCGGGCGGCCGGGAAGTCGCCGGCCGAGGCCACGACGCGGGGCAGCACCGCCCGGGGTACGCCGAATAGCTCCAGCAGCCGGTCGTCCCACTGGCCGGTGGACACGTCCAACAGTTGGGTACGGGAGGCGTTGCCGACCTCGGTGACGTGCTCCCGACCGAACCGGCTCAGCAGCCACGAGTCGACGGTGCCCAGGCACAGCTCGCCGGCCCGGCTGCGGCGGCGGTCCGGGTCGTAGGTGTCCAGCAGCCAGCGGGCCTTCAACGCGGAGAACATCGGATCGAGCGGCATCCCGCTCACCGAGCGCACCAGCGGCCCGGCCCCGGTGGCCATCAGGTCCCGGCACTGCGCGGTGGTCCGCTGGTCCTGCCAACTGACCAGTGGGCCGAGCGCCCGGCCGGTGCGCCGCTCCCACAGCACCAGCGACTCGCGTTGGGTGCTCAGGCCGATCGCGCACACCCGGGCGGCCATGGCCGGCTCCACGCAGTCCTCGACGGCCCGCCGCACGCTGTGCCACAGCTCGTCGGCGGACTGCTCGACCCAGCCGGGGTGCGGCTGGGTCTCCCCGACCGGCGCCGCCGCCCGGGACACGACCCGACCGTCGGCGGCCACCAGCAGGGCCTTGGTGGAGCTGGTTCCCTGGTCCACGGCCAGGACGAGCGGGTCAGCGCCGGTCATGGCGGAGCAGGTCGTTTGCCGCGGCGACGATACCGTCGGCGGACAGCCCGAAGTGGTCGAGCAGGAACGCCGTGTCGCCGGTCGGTGCGAACACCCGCGGAACGCCCAGGATCCGCATCCGGCAGGGCTGCCGGGACACCACGACGGAGGCGACCCCGGCGCCCAGCCCGCCACTGGTGGTGGCCTCCTCGGCGGTGATGATGCCCCCGGTCTGCGCGGCGGCGGCCACGATCGCCTCCTCGTCCAGCGAGTCGAGGAAGGGCATGTTGAGCACCCGCACCGAAATGCCGTCGCCGTCGAGCCGACGGGCCGCCTCCAGCGCCCGGGAGGTCAGCGAGCCGATGGCGATCACGGTGATGTCGTCGCCGTCGCGCAGCAGCACCGAGCGACCCGGCGTGAACGGGGCGTCCGACGGTGTCACCGCCGGGACCTTGAACCGGGGGATCCGCAGGTACGACGGGAGGCCGGAGTCGGCGGCCCAGCGGACGGCCGCGCGGGTCTGGACCGGGTCGGACGGCACCACGACGGTCAGGTTCGCCACGGCGCGCAGCCAGGAGAGATCTTCGATGGAGTGGTGCGTGGGGCCGAGTTCGCCGTACGCCATGCCGGGGCTCTGCCCGCAGAGCACCACGTGCGCCTGGCTGTAGGCGACGTCGGCCTTGATCTGTTCCAGGGCGCGGCCGCTGAGGAAGGGGGCGGCCGCACAGACGAACGGGATCTTGCCCGCGTTGGCCAGCCCGGCCGCCACCCCGACGAGGTCCTGCTCGGCGATGCCCACGTTCACCAGCCGGCGCGGGAACTCCTCGCGGAACTTCACCAGGTTGCTGGAGCCGACGGAGTCGTTGCAGACGGCGATGATCCGGTCGTCGGCACGGGCCAGGGCGCTCAACTCGTCGGCGAAGGCCTGCCGGCAGTCGAAGGTCGTTTCCTGCTCCACGATGGTCATCGGGCTAGCTCCGCAAGCGCGGCGCGGACCTGCGTCGAATCCGGCACCTTGTGATGCCACTCCACTCGGTCCTCCATGAAGGACACTCCTTTGCCCTTGATGGTGTTGGCGATGACCACCACCGGCTGCCCGGTGGTGGACGCCGCCATGGCGTCTACCAGCCCCAGGTGGTCGTGCCCGTCCACCTCACGCACCTCCCAGCCGAAGCTGCGCCACTTGTCCGCCAGGGGCTCCAGTTGTTTGGTCTCCTCGGTGCGCGCCCCCTGCTGCAGGCGGTTGCGGTCGATCACGGCGGTCAGTGAGGAGAGCCGGTAGTGGGCGGCCGTCATGGCCGCCTCCCAGTTGCTGCCCTCCTGCAGTTCGCCGTCGCCGAGGACCACCACGGTGCGCCAGGAGTGGCCGTCGAGTTCGGCGGCGAGGGCGCACCCGGTGGCGACCGGGAAGCCGTGCCCCAGCGCCCCGGTGTTGGTCTCCACCCCGGGCACCTCCATCCGGTTGGGATGTCCGTTGAGGGCCGACAGCGGCCCCATGAACGTGGCCAACTCGGCGGCGTCGAAGAACCCGCAGTACGCCAGCGTCGAATAGAGCGCCGCCGAGCAGTGGCCCTTGCTCAGGATGAACCGGTCGCGCTGCTGCCACCCGGGTTTCTCCGGATCGACCGTCAGCACCCCCCAGAAGCAGCTGACCAGGATGTCGGTCACGGAGAGGTCGCCGCCGACGTGCCCGAGTTGGGACTGGTCGATCATGGTGACGATGCTCCGGCGGATGTCGCGCGAGAGCCGGCGCAGTTCGGTGCCGGCCACTTCGGCGCCGCCGGTGCGGATCCGTTGACTGACTTCGTGGTACTCACGGGAGCGGGCTGGGTCGGCCGGCAGCATGGTGATCCATTCCTCGGACAATGATTGTTCGGAGTGCGGGGGGCGCGGTGCCGGCTAGTCGTCGCCGAGCGAGGTCAGCAGGGCACGCTGGATGATGCGTTGGGCGGCCAGTGCGTCCTGGGCCCGCTGGGCGGCGGCGAGGCCGTCGCGGTCGAGCCGCCCGAGCGCCCGGTGGATGTGTTTCATCATCCGGATTCCGGCGCGGGCGGCCTCGACGGAGTCCTCGCGGAACGGGAACTGGTCCAGTTGCCAGACCCCCTCCCAGCCGGCGTCGGTCAGGGCGTGGAAGAACTCGAAGGTCTCGGTCAGGTGGACGGAGCCGACCACCATGTCGTCGTCCCAGCCACGGTGGTTGTCGTTGACGTCGATCGCGAAGAGCCGGCCGCGGGCCAGCGCCAGGCGGGCCGCGTCGGCCGGTGACTCGCCGCCGTAGAGGGAGTGCCCGAAGTCGAGCAGGACGCCGATGTTCGGCAGGCCGATCTCCTCGATGCCGAGCAGGGTCTTGGCCATCGACGAGAAGACCATGGTGTTGCGCGGCTCGCGTGGCTTGTACTCGATGGCGAACCGCAGGTCGGGGAACGTGGTCGCCAGCTCACGCAGCGCGTCGAGGGAGAACCGCCAGACCTCGGCGTGGTCGACCTGGAAGGGGTAGTCCCAGCCGTCCTGTCCGGGCCACAGTTTGACGTAGTCGCAGCCCAGCTCGCGGGCGGCCCGGGCGGCCTCGGACACCAACTCGATCGCTTCGCGGCGGATCTGCGGGTCCGGGTTGGTGAAGCCGCCGCGGTTGAACCGGCGGGTGTAGATCTCCGGCGTGAGGGCGATGGCGCGCAGTCCGTTGCGCTTGAGGGCGTCGGTGACCTCGTCGAGGCCGAGGCCGGCCGGATCGAACGGGAAGGTCAGGTCGACGACCGACAGGTCGCCCACCTGGCCGGCCAGGTCGATCGCCTCCAGGGTGTTGACCGGCGGCCCGTACCCATCGGTGGCGTAGCGGTCGACGTACCGCCCGAAGTGCCAGATTCCCGCGCCGAACAGCGGGGTCTGCATATCTAGTCGCTGGTGATCAGACATGACTAAGACGGTAGGGTGGCTGCATGGTGATGTCAACCACACGATGGGTCGATATCGACGGCACGGAATATCCCGGCCGAACGGAGAGGGTGTGGCCGGACCACCGGGGCATGTCGCCACGTTGAGTGAATGCTTATTCTGGCCGGGGCCCAACCTTCGCGCCCGGCGGTCGGTTCGGTACCCCCAGGAGAAAATCATGGTTTCCAGCGAGCGCCCGGCGCGCTTGACGCACACCCTCGACGCGGGTCCGCTGCGTCCGGAGCAGATCCGATTGCTGACCAAGGTCGCCCGGCTCTACCACGAACGCGGCGTGCGTCAGCCGCAGATCGCCGCCCAGCTGCATGT
>DASVVF010000232.1:0-3163 GCA_036386695.1 Catenuloplanes sp.
GACGCCATGACGTTCTTCCGTGGCAAGCTCATCGTGGCGGGAAGTTTCGTCGAGGCCGGCGGCGTTACCGTCAGCGGCATCGCCAGCTGGGACGGCAGCCAGTGGGCCCCGCTGACCGGTGCGTCGGGGATTCCCGGCGTCACCGTGCGGCCGCTGGGCTTCGTGTCTGACCTGCAGGTCTACAACGGCGACCTGTACGTGGCCGGAGCCTTCCCCCGAGCGGGCGCGACGACCACCGTCAACAGCATCGCCCGCTGGGACGGCACCGAATGGCACGCGCTGAACGGCCCCGGTGGCCCCGGTGTGCTCCTGCAGGACCGGCCTACCGTCATCTGGGACCTCACCGTCCACAACGGTCGGCTGATCGCAGCCGGCGAGTTCGACTCCGCTGGTGGCGTACCCAGCTACAACACCGCGGCGTGGAACGGCACCACCTGGTCGTCGCTGGGAATGCCGGCGCGGCAGAGCGGCGGCGTGATGTCGATGACCGTCTACAACGGAGCTTTGGTGGCGGCCCGTTACTGGGTCGAGGACAACGTCGGCTTCGATCACGTGCTCCGGTACAACGGCAACTCCTGGACGCCGATGGCCGGTCCCGGTGGCGCGGGCTTCGACGAGGTCCCCCGGGCGCTCACGGTCTACCGGGGCCAGCTCATCGCCGGCGGCGACTTCAACTCCGCCGGCGGCGTGGCGGCCAGGGCACTCGCCCGCTGGAACGGCAACGCCTGGACGGCGCTGCCCGGAGGGGCTCTGGACGGCCCGGTGTACGCCCTGACCGTTCACAACGACACGCTCGTCGCCGGTGGCTGGTTCTCCCAGGCTGGCGGCGTGACCGTCAACCAGATCGCCCGGTGGAACGGCGGCACCTGGTCGACCCTGCCCGGGCGCGCCGGCGTCGGCACGAACGACGCGGTGTTCGCTCTGCTGTCCGGGCCGGCGCTCTGACGCCTGCCTGCCGGGAGCCGGCCTGCACCGACGTCGGTGCGGGCCGGTTTCGCGTCCCGGGATCGGCCCCCGGGGCGTTTCCGAGGTCACAGAGCCAGGGCGTCCGGCAACCCGGGTAGTCGGCCGCGGTCGCGCCGTCCGGCGAGTTCCCGCCGAGCGCCGCCCGGAGCCGGGCGGCCCCGGGGGGCGCCGCCGCTGGCCGTCGGGTGCCGCGAAGGGTGAGGTGAAGTCGAATACGTACCGTTTCCGGCCCGGGCTCAGCGTGATGTGTTCGTTGAGCGCCTTGCGGTACGGCGCGGCGCCGACCCGGCGGCGCCGCACCCCCGGTAGGGCCTGCTGGCCCCGGGGGCCACGCCGGGCCCGGCCCCCCGCGCTGGCTCCTCCCCGGGCAGTGCTGCGGCGGTCTGCTGGGCGCTGTCGCGGCGGCCGTCGCCGCGACGCGTGCCCGACGCGCCGGAGGCGACATGACCCCGCTGCTGTTCGACCCGGACAACCCACCGGACGAGCCACCCCCCGGTGTCCGTCAGCCGCTGCTGTGGCGGCTGGCCATCGGCCTGCGCCGTGACCACGACCTGGACCGGACGCCCGGGGGACAGCCCGACCGCTGCCGGGTCTGTCGGGCACCCTGGCCGTGTCTGGTACGACGCACGGCGGAACGGGCCCTGCTCGTGGCCTTCCAGGACCCGCCGGGGTCGCGCCGGGTGCGCTGGTTCGATCCGCCTTGAGCGCGGCACCGGTCGTGGAGTCGCGGCCGGGTGTCAGCGGGCGGGAGCACCCGGCATGCCGTCACCGCCAGCCGGTAGAGTCACCGTGTGGCTTTCGGTCTTCCTTCCCGGCTCCCCAGCTCGCAACCGGCGATCGGCGAGCTGGTGAAAGGCGCCGCGCCGACGTTCTCCTTCGAGTTCTTCACGCCCAAGACCGCCGAGGGTGACCGCCTGCTGTGGCAGGCCATCCGGGAGCTGGAGTCGCTGCGCCCGTCGTTCGTGTCGATCACCTACGGCGCCGGCGGGACCACCCGCGACACCACGGTGGCCGTGACGGAACGCGTCGCCACCGAGACGACGCTGGTGGCGATGGCCCACCTGACCGCGGTCAACCACTCGGTCGCCGAGCTGCGCAACGTGGTCGGTCGACTGGCCGGGGCGGGCATCCGCAACGTGCTCGCCGTGCGCGGCGACCCGCCGGGCGACCCGATGGGGGAGTGGGTCCGGCACCCCCAGGGCGTGCTCTACGCCGCCGACCTGGTCCGCCTGATCCGCGAGGCGGGCGACTTCAGCGTCGGGGTGGCCGCCTTCCCGTACAAGCATCCCCGCTCACCGGACATCGAGAGCGACACCCGGCAGTTCGTCGCCAAGTGTCGCGCCGGTGCCGACTTCGCGATCACCCAGATGTTCTTCGACGCCGAGGAGTACCTCCGGCTGCGCGACCGGGTGGCGGCGACCGGTTGCGACACGCCCATCCTGGCCGGTGTCATGCCGGTGACGAAGATGGCGACCATCGAACGCTCGGAGCAGCTCTCCGGCGCGCCGTTCCCCCCGGCGCTGGCCGCCGAGTTCGCGCGGGTCGCCGACGACCCGGCGGCAGTGCACCAGCTGGGTATCGAGCACTGCAGTCGGATGTGCCAGCGACTGCTGGCCGAGGGGGTGCCGGGGATCCACTTCATCACCCTCAACCGGTCCACCGCCACCCGCGAGGTGTGGCAGCATCTCGGCACCGGCGTACGGGTCTGACCGTGCCGCCCCGTTGCGGCGGTTGAGGCCGTGTCGCGCCCGCCCCGGTTGACGTGGGAGCAGTACACAACCGCGTGGGCGGCCCTGCACGGTGGTTTCGACGTGCGGCGGGCCAACCCGGTGGTGCGCGGTTGGATCCGGCTGGCGTACTCGGGCGGCTTCGTGCTGGCCAGGATGCGGGTTCCGCCAGCGGCGGTGACGGCCTTCGGGCTGGTGCTGTGCGTGCTGGTGCCGGTGACCGCCGCGATCGGCCCGCGGGGCCCTGTCCTGTTCCTGGCGGCGGCACTGGTGCTGTGCGCCGGGGTGGCGGACGCCATGGACGGGGCCGTCGCCGTGGTCGACGGCCGCGCCAGCCGGCTCGGCTTCGTCTACGACTCGGTGGCCGACCGGATCGGGGAAGCCTGCTGGCTCGCCGCGTTCTGGTTGGTCGGTGCCCCGGGCCCGTTGGTCGTGCTGGTCGGCGCGGTGTCCTGGCTGCATGAGTACGT